>JAOZPW010000110.1 GCA_029932545.1 Thermoanaerobaculales bacterium
GCCTCGGCTCCGGCCAGTTGTCATAGGCCCACTTGAGGAAGTCGCGCAGGCTTCGAGGATGCTGAATCCCGTGATTGAACTCATCATAAACGTCCTCGATGTCCACAAGAGCGACACTGAGGCCTCTTTGCCTGTGAAAATCGGCCAACGGTTTCACCGCATCAATCAACCGCCGGTGGGTAACCATGATGTAGTCCGTTTGCCGAAATACTGTTTTCAAGGCCGATGTAACGTCAGGGACAATGTGATCTACCGTTCGATAAGCGTCACCGATGACGGGAAAGATCGGGCCTTCGCCAAGGGAACGGGCATCCAGACGGTTGGGCCCAGCAGTGACCGCCCCCCGCCCAGCACCCTCTCCGTAGAGCCACCCCTTGCCGTCGGCGACGACATCGATCACAGGCGTCTCACCCCGAGTATCCCCCTTCACCTCGAACCGACTCTGGCCACCTTGCAGGCCGCCATCTCGAAGGTACTCCGCTTCGATCCAGTTGAGCATCACAACATCGACGAAAAGGTCGTTGGTCTCAGGGAGGTGACGTCGTGAAACCTTGATTTTCAGCTCCAGTCGAGTCAAGTCTGCACCATGGACGGGAATCTCAAGAGAATGAGTAAAGGGGTCCGTCCCATCCCACAATGCCGGCGAAACCTCTCTGCCGTTGGCAGTGATCGACACCTCGTGGTGAACCAGTCCCTGGGCGTTTCGAGGCTTGGACCATCCCCGGAACCCAATTCGGACGGAGACCCAGCCCGTGACTGATTCACCTGCTCCGAAAATCTCACCCAGATTGTCCTGTAAGTTCCCATCGCTCGCCCCGACGATCGTCAAATTACGGAGGTCAAGTGCATCGCCAACTTCCGGGTTCCGCTCCCGGTGAATGGCGTCGAGCGTCAAATTAAGCCGGAATGGCTTGCGATCGGTCACTGACAACCGGGACCAGTACCAACGCTCCTGGGGTTCATTGGGACGTTCCGGATAACGGACCATTACCGTATCTTCTTCGAAGTGGCTGCGAACGAGCAGGTCCGCCCTGGTGTCGGCAGAATCGCCAATCCGGGTGCCACCGCCGTCGTTTCCCTTGATGGAATTACCGGTCTTCAGATCCAGAATGTAGCAGTTGAAACGGGAGTATTCGTCAAGGAAGGAATATTTGCCCCTGAGCCGCTTGCCGACGAATATGATCCGGTCGCCCGGCTCGAAAATCCCGTCGCCGCCATCTTCGACCCAGACCGGAATTGGTTCCCCCTGGTTGGTCATGCCGAGATCTTTCGACGGAACCGCCCGGGAATTGAGCCCCACCTGGACCAGATCGTCATACGTCACACCATAGACACCGCTCTCTTCGATGAAGAACTTGAAACGAGTGGGCTGGGCTGCATCTGCACGTTCAAGAGGAACCGCCGACACCCCGAGCGACGGAAAAACACCGATCATCAGGCCCACCACAGCGGCGGCTGAACAAAGGTGAGCGTTGATTCGAGTTGTCAGTTTCTTCAAGAAAAACTCCCGGAGCGCAATGGCAGGGGAGTATACCTGAGTGCATCTTGGCGGCGCCTGAGAAAATAGACGTTATTCCCGAGCCCGAGCCCGAGCCCGGCCCGTGCCCGTTCCCGATGTCAGTTTGATTTTGACCTCGTCGTCTCGTTTGTCGAGGAAAAGCTCCTGCCTCAGAACGCGAGCCACAGCAGGATCGCACTCAAGACCCCGGCCACTGCGACCCGCCTGATGACAGGACGTAGAGAGACGCGCCCCGCAAAACCGGCCTCAAACCATGCGATGGCGGCGGAGGACCCCAGAAAGAAAACCGGCAGAAACTGAATCCTGTACCGGCTCTTGACGTGGAGGACAAGGAACAATGCCAGATTATAGAGAAAGAACAGCAGCAGGACCCGTGGCCAGCGCCGTTGTGCGAAGGGCCAAACCAGAAAGCCCAGGGGCGCGGTCAACAAAAGGAGGGCGTAGGTCCCGTAGGAAACACTACGGATACCGGCCGAGACTCTCGGGCCCAGAGAGACAAAACCCGACCTCTGCGCCACAGCGGCCCCTCCAGGAATCTGCTCCGTCAGATAGCAGTCTTTGTCGAACAGGCGCACATATTGCCGCCGAAACTGAACCTTCAGCACCTGCCCCAACCCTCGTTCTCGAATCAAAGCCAGACTCTGACGGTACGCCCGGGCATTGCGGTCTGAGAATGTCCCTTCCCATGCCAAATATTCCGCGTAGGCTTCAGCCACAAAAGAATCTTCAAAGCTCTTCATCCCACGGTCGTTGAGCCCAACCCATAAATTGAATGCCGAGGAGTCGGCGATCACCGGGAGGCCCACCCGCCTGTATTGAAGACCCATCACCGGACCGATGACGACCGCAATTGCTGCCACACAGACGACCAGCCGAAGAACACGCCGCGGGCCGCGATCACCGATGAACGCTGCCCCGAGCAGTACCGGTACGAACGGACCCAGGATGCTCTTGGTCAGAAGGGCGAGCCCCAGGGAAATCCCGGCAAGCGCCAACCATAGAGGGCTTTCTCGCCGGACGACCAAAACCCAGACAGCGGCTACAACCAATACCAGGTGCAGGACCTCAGGCCACAAGAACCGGCTGAAGGCTGCAAGTGGCGGAAACCCCGCCATCATCAGGAAGGCAGAAATGCCGGCCACTCGGGCGCCGGTCCAACGACGCACCAGATCCCCAAAGATCGCGGCAACAATGAAGAGCAACACCGTCTGAACGATGGTGATCCCGACGGGATTGTGACCGGATACCGCGAGAACGCCCGCCAGAAACTGAGGATAAAGAGGCGGCCACAACGGGGCCGGCCACCACGACGGATCCCCCTGGAGGACTGCAACCGCTGAACTCAGGTAGGTCTTCTCGTCACCCCAGAGAACCCTGGGGCCACCCAACCGGGCAACAACGGCCAGCCAGAGGTGCACACTCACGGCCGCGAGGCCAATCCCAAATGCAGAGAGCCTTCGATTCATCGTTCGGTCACTGTAGCAGCTATCGGCTCCTTGTAATGGCTTGGCATCACAATGCGGGGCAGCGCCCACGCTGATCCCTTCGGGATCTCCTGCCTCCGGCATGGCCGCCCTTCCGGGCGGCGCGCGATGTCCCTACCCCGCGCTCCCCAACGCAGGTCCTGCAGCCAGTCGCGATTTAATGCTTCTTGCGATCAGCCTGAACGAATTGGACAGGTACGGTTCAGATTACTTCCGGGGTGCAAAAAAAAAGCCGGCGCAATGCGCCGGCTATAAACTCTATTGGCGGAGAAAAATCAGCCGTCGTCACCGATCGCTTCGACCGGGCAGGCCTCCAGTGCTTCCTGGCACTGTTCCTCTTCCTCGTCATTCCCCGGCTGTTTAAAAACAAAGGAAAAACCCTCATCCTCATTGGCCTGGAAATTCTCAGGCGCCGTTGTGCGGCACACGTCACAGTCAATACAGCTCGAGTCAACGTAATATTTTCCGTCGACACTACCTTCTACTTTGTCATCAAGATCTGCCATTTTTCAATCCCCTTTCGCGGGAGTTTTCCACCCCCGATTTTCACCCGGAACGAATGCTACCACAGATAATGAATGCTACCACAGACTTGGAATTTCCAAGACCCTCCGGTTCGGCCCTACTGCTTTTGGATCTCCACCACTGTCATCAGTCGGCCACATGCATTCGACGTTGTAGGGCGCCTCAAACGTTGGTTCGTAGGTCGTGGGATCGTTGCTCCCGTTGTCGATCAATGACCCATAGATTGTGAAGGTCGGGTGGGGAGTGACCCCAGTCGTACTCCATTGGTCAATGCCGATCTTGAATCGTGCCTCAGTAACGTCGGTCAAGCCCAAAACGTTGCTGAAGATCTGGAAATATTGGATATGCGCCAACGGAGGAAGGGTTACTGTCAAGCTGATCGGGACTTCAGCTTCGTTTAGAAACGGCTGGCCGTCGGCTTGAATTGGATCGATCCTCATAATCAACGTCGTTTGCCGATCCGAAGTGTTGAGAATTCCGAGGTTGTAGCGAAAGAACTCGTCATCTCGCGCACCATCGAGAACGAGATAGCTGAAGTCCCCCTGATCACTGACGTAGGCAGAGTCCGCCAAGTTGTACCAGGGAACACCATTCAACAGTTGACCGTAGCTGACCTCGCTTTCGAGGAATTCCCCCTCGTTGTCAGGATCAGGCTTCCACAGCGTTGCCGTGTTATACGTCCTGGAACTGACCGTCATGTTCCGGTACTCCCTGGATCCATCGTCTTCCAACGAGTCCGCCAGATAGGAAAAAACGACCAAAGCGCCCTGTCCGTTCAACCCACTATTCTCCGGCCAATAGGTCTTGACGATATCCTCCAAAGCGACGGAACCACCTGGAGGAATGTCGGCCAGACGCTCCTCAATGGTTCCAAAACTGTCGGCCTCCCGCCCCCCAACCCACTCAGTCCGATCGGAGAAGAGATATGAGTTGTTTCTCAGACCTGATGGCAGGAAGATGATGGCAACATCAATTGAATCCTCGGCCTCGACGTTTGAAATGATCACGTCGGACCGCCAGATACTGTCATTGGCCCCCGCAGCATGGGCAACAACCGGAACATAGATCAGGTCACTGGCATGAAATTCAGCGTGAGCGATGTTACCGCCAAAGGCCATTACGGCACCGAGAATAATTACCAACGTACGTGTCTGCATTTCAGACCTCCAGAGATATCACGACCAGATTTCGGTCGCTGATCGGCTCATAGTGCCATCTTCCGACGGCAGGGGCAAGATCACACGGGCATCAAAACCCATGGGATTCAAATTTTTTAATACCAAACGACCGCTGTGAGCGGTGATTACACGCTCTGCAATGGCCAGTCCCAGGCCGGATCCACCTCTTTTTTTTGTAAAAAAAGCGTCTCGGACCTTTTCGAGTTCTTCTTCACCAACGCCATCTCCCAAATCCCGAACGGCCACCTCGGCCCAGTCTTCCGAAGATTCAACAATCAAGTACACCAAACGCCGGTCAGCATCCATGCCTTCAACAGCCTGGACGGCATTGAGTACAAGATTCATCAGGACCTGGCGCAACTGGCCGGGGTCACCCTTGACGACTATCTCGTCCGGGACAACCTTGAGACGAAGGCCCACCCCACATTCTAGGGATTCAGCCGCCAAAAACTCTCGAACGCCAACAACGAGTCCAACCAATTCGACATCTTCGAACATCACGTCCGAAGGCCGAGCGTAAGTCAGAAAATCACTGACCAAACGCCCCAGACGATTGACCTCGTTCCGTGTATCGGTGAGAGAGGACGAAATGCCTTCGGCGGCGCAGCTTTGGAGGTCTTCCTCAACCATTTCCAGGTTGAGATTAATCGAATTCAGCGGGTTTCGGATTTCGTGCGCCAGATTTGCGGCCAAAGTGCCGAGTGTCGCCAACTCCCGTTCATGCTGGTTCCGAGCCTCTAGCTTCCGGGTTCGTTGAATCAGTACCCAGATCAGGCCGAAGGCGATGACCAGCGTCAGAAGGGTCAGACCTGCTGCGACGACTGTTCTACCCAGAAGCTCCCGCCGCAAACGCGAAACCCGACCGCCCAACTCATTTCGGCTGAGATGCATCACCACCTCTCCCACCTGGCCAATCGGCACCGCGATACGAAAGGGATTTTCGGTCTCGGCCACCCGTCTGTCACTGATGCCACCTTTGATGGCCAACTGATCGACCTCAGCCTCGGGTATGGTCTCGGTTGACCTGAATTCCGATGTGAACACCACTTCGCCGTCTGTGTTGAAGACTTCAACGAACTCAACCATGCGGCGCTGAGCCACTCCGTCCAATGTTCTGAAGAGTTCCTGCCGAGTCCGGCTGATACCCTCAAGATCGACTGCCAGGACTTCACTGTCATCCAACTGATCGGCAATCCTCTCGGCATCCTGCCGAGAACTGAGGAGCATATCCTCCAGGTATCGTTGGGACAACGAACCAGAGATCAAGTGCCCGAAAACGAGGATAATCGCCAAGACCAGAATCACGAAAACCACCGTCGCAGCCGCGTACCTCCTTCGAAAAGACTTCGGTGAAGGATTCTGACTCGTCACCTCATACTCTCCACTCTGCACAGCTAAGAATGCAAAGGCACGGCAGGACGGGGAAAATATTCAATCGACTCATCATATTCAAGACGGCTCGTGAAAAGCCGCCGTTACACCGGGCCTCTTGCAACGATCATGCCCGAGATATCTTTACCGCGAAGGCCTGAGATCAGCAGGTACGCCGAAACGGCACAGCTCAGATGCCACAGGCTGTCCGAAGGTCATCAACCCGATCGGTGCGCTCCCAGGTGAATTCGAGTTCCTTCCGCCCAAAATGCCCAAAAGCTGCGGTCTTTCGATAGATCGGACGCAGCAGGTCCAACTCAGCGATGATGCCGCGGGGGGTCAGGTCGAACACTTCCCGAGCGGCTCGCGTCAGTCGATCGTCCTCGATCTCGCCCGTTCCGTATGTATCCACCATCACCGATACCGGCTCGACGACACCAATTGCATAGGCCAACTGAACCTCGCACCGCGTGGCCAGTTTGGCGGCAACGATATTCTTCGCGACATGGCGGGCCCTGTAGGACGCCGATCGATCGACTTTGGAGGGATCCTTCCCGGAGAACGCGCCACCGCCATGAGAACCCACGCCCCCATAGGTGTCGACGATGATCTTCCGCCCGGTCAGGCCACAGTCACCCTGCGGGCCTCCTGTCACAAATCGACCCGTCGGATTGATGTAGTAGTTGGTCCGTTCGTCAACCAGATCAGCCGGAATCACCGGATTGATAATCTTCGACCGAACATCCGAGCGCAGGTCGGCGATGTCAATGTCCTCGGAATGCTGACACGAGATGACAACGGCATCGATACGTTCGGGGCGCCCATTTCGGTATTCCACCGAAACCTGACTCTTGCCGTCCGGCCGTAACCAGTCCAACACGTCATTGCGTCTGGCGTCGCTAAGCCGCCGGGTCAATGCGTGCGCCATCTGAATCGGCATCGGCATCAGTTCTGGCGTCTCGTCACAGGCAAAACCGAACATCAGGCCCTGATCGCCGGCGCCGCCCGTATCAACGCCCTGGGCAATATCTACTGACTGAGGGTCAATCGACGAAACAACGGCACACGTCTCCGAGTCGAATCCAAACTTCGCACGCGTATAGCCGATATCCCTGATTGTGTCCCGCACCAACTGTGAAAACTCCACGTAGGTATTGGTGGAAATCTCGCCGGCAATGAAAGCCATACCGGTCGTCACCATCGTCTCGCAAGCGACTCGTCCGTTGGGGTCGTTCGCCAGAACCGCATCCAACACGGCGTCAGAGATCTGATCGGCAATCTTGTCCGGGTGCCCCTCAGTGACGCTTTCCGATGTAAACACATAATTTCCGTTTGGTGCCATGACTCAAACCACCTCCTTGTGGAATGGGGAAAACTAGCACTCAAACTACTACCGGTCAAACGACCCGGCGGAGCCGGAACCAAAATGCGGTTGCCGGTTGGCCTGATGGCTTTCAGCCGTCAGCTGTCAGCTGTCAGTCGGAAAGCAACTCATCACAAGCATATTCGCCATCCGAAATTTTCGTGGATGAGTTTCTAATTCGCCTGAAGATGATCCGCGAGACCGTCGACTCGAGACGAGATATCCCGGAAGGTCGGATCTTCAAGCAAGATCTCCTCGAAGAACTCGGCCGCACCACCATAGTCACCCGAGCCTTCAAGGCAGTTGGCCAGTTCATACTTGAGAGCAAGAATTGACTGATCCGCCAGCCCCGGCGCCTCGAGCGCTCGCTGATACCACCCTGCCGCCTGATCCCAAAGGCCCTGCTCTACGTAACACACACCGACCATCGAACAACACTCAATGTAGAAAGCTGAATCCTTCGAGGCAATCTGAAACTCACGGATCGCCTCCGGCAACAGGCTCATTTCCTTATAGGCTATGCCGAGGTTGAAGTGGGTGTCGGCATCCTCCTCCGACAGCTGTTCCGCCACGCCCTTTTGAAATTCTCGAAAGACATCCTCGAGGTCAACCTCACCCTCACCGGGCCCGGCCGCCTTCTCGACGATGGCTTCCTCTGCCGCCATCTCCTCTTCCAATTCGGCTGCCAGATCGACGTAGGCTTCCTCTTCATCAACAAAGAGGTCCGCTGATGCCTCCGCAACCTGGGGAACCTGTTCCAGCAAGAATCCCTTGGCCTTGAGGTCAAGTCGTCTCTCCGCCACTTCGGAACTCTCGGGGTGTTCAGCTTCCATTCGCCTCAGAAGGCGCGTTGCATCCTCATAAAGAGAGTTTTCCAAGAAGGAATCTATCTGCTGAAGATCACTCGAAGAAGGCCCTGGAATTCGGCCCGCGGCCTCGTCGAGAATGTCGTCCACCGAGGTCCCCTCTGCCTGAACCACCACTTCGTGATCAGGAGTTGAAACGTCGATCAAGGGGCCACCACCCAACACAGTCCGTTCGAGCTCATCCAGAACATCGATCTCTACCGAGGATCGGGACCCGGAGACAGCCTGCGGCTCAATGATCTCGGCTGCAGGCTCGTCACCGCCTCCGCCCAACAGTTCGACCTCATCAACGGCCTCAAACTCTATCCCGTGTTCAACCGTTACCGGGTCACGACTCTTGAAACTCCCGATGTCGACCTTCTCGAGCTCAATCGACTCGACTTCTTCAACCACCTCAATTTCCTCGACCCTCTCAGCCGAGGCAGCAGCAACCTCAAAATCATCGACGACCGGCATCTGGGAAAAATCGAGGCTCTGGTCAATCTCCAAGGCCTCGACCTCGACTTCTTCGACAAACTCAACTTGGACCGCCTCTTCGGCAGGGACTTCACCTGCATCAACCGACAGCACATCGGCCTCTGGGCCCAACAAACCCGGTAGGGCTCGTTCCAGTCTCTCCAACGCCTCTTCATTACCCTCGGCCTTGAACACCTCGACCAGAGGCCCGACCTCACGAGCCGCCAGATCTGTACGGCCGGCATCGAGAGCCAATGACACCAATTTTTCCCGAACCTCTTGGTTCTTTGGGAAAAAATGAATGATCGTCTCCAAGTGGTTCAGCGCCTTGTCGACCAGTCCATACTTGGCGAAGACATTGGCCTCGGCGAGACGCTCCAAGGGGTCGAAATCCGGCACATCACCCAGACTCTCGTCGATACCCTGGACCGCAATCTCTCCGGAGTCCAGCTTTGCATCCGGATCCACAACCTCGATCATCTCAAAATCGTCCGCATCGATTTCAAGAATGTCCTCATCCAGGACATCACCGACCGGCATCGGTTTGGGCGCTTCATGGGGCTGAGGAGTATCGATCGTGGTCGATGGAGAGGCGGTCTGATCGGTACCGGCGCCATCGACGCCCAGCTCACTCAGTCCATCCTGAACGACACGAAGGTCATCCTCCTGCGCCCCACCCTGAAAGGAACTGTCACCAAGGGCCGTCTTGAGAGTGAGGATCATTTCCTTGTCTTCAGTGGAAGAAAGGGCCCCAATCCCTAACTTCAGAACGTCCCGATCGTCCGGCAGAACCTTGACCAGCCACCGGAAGATCTCCTCGGCCCCGGCACGATCAGATTCGTCCAGTCTCTTGGTGGCGATTGGAAGGAGGAGATCCCGTCCACGATCCACCGCACCGACGCCGAGAAATGCGCGGCCGGCCAGACATGCCACCTCTCCATCATCCGGACAGGCCCTCATCAAGTCTTCTGCCTGATCGAGGGCAGCTTTGGACTCGCCAGCCGCCAACGCGACCTTGAGAGCAAGGATGCCGATGCTCGTGCTGTCCGGCGAACGTTTCTGAGCTTCGATCAGGAACTCGCGAGCTTCGTTGAGCTTCCCTGAATCCACCAACGCCTCACAAATGGGCATAAGAAATACCCCTGAAGGCGGATTCTGTTCCAGAGCGTGCCGATAGAGCCTCTCGGCCTCCTCAATCTTGCCTCGATCCAACAGCATCGTCCCCAGGCGTTGATAAACGTCTATCGCCTCGTCACCACTGCCCTTGCGGAACAACAGATCACCGAGACGGAGGTGACCCATATGATTCTCGGGGTCGATCTGGATCAGCTTCCTCTGAATCTGGATGGCATTATCCAGATCGTCATTCTTGAGATACCAGTCGGCCAACACGGCAAACTGATCCTTGGCCTCAACCACAAGCCCCTGTTGGATGTAGAGCTCGGCCAACCGCTCAAAGACCGCGACCCGGTCAGGCGCCAGTCGATTGATCTTTTTGTAGATGGCAATAGCCTTGTTGGCAAAACCATCTGCACTAAAACTGCCGGCAATTCTCTCATACAACTCGACGGCCCTGTCGACCTGGCCGATCCGGTTATGAAGATCTCCGATCCGGTTGATTGTATTGACGTCGTTGGGATTGAGTTTCAGGAGTTTCTCGTACTCTCGAATAGCAGGCTCTATCTTGCCCTTTTGGACCAGCTTCTCCGCTCCTTTGAGAATCTTGTCCCTATTGATAGCCATCCAGCCGGGTTCCCTTCTACGTCCTACACTTAGTGTTCATGGTACCACAGGAGAACAACGAAAACTTCGTCTGTGAAGACAGGAACGCCCGTGTCCGGCGACCCCCGCAAGGTGGCCTGGAGTCCCATATCCCTTGTTTCTTTCCCACTCCCACCAAGGGTAACTCGTTGCCAATTCGACCATCAGCGCGTCCCGGTGGACCTTGGCAACATTCGAGGCTGCCGCAACACAAAAATAGCGTTCGTCCGCCTTGATCGGGGAGAGAATCGACTCATAGCCCGGACCCAAGTTGACAGCATCGACGACGACCGCATCACCTCCTCGGTTCAATGAACCTACGGCCGTGCGCATCGCTCTCCGGGTGGCTTCGAGAATATTGACCCTGTCAATCACTTCCGGCCAGACTTCAACGATCACCCAGGCATCACAGTGCTGCCGGACCCACTGCGAAGCCAGATTCCGCCGAGTCTCGGAAATCTTCTTGGAATCACGAATGCCCCTGTGGTGTGGAATCTCCGTAAACCGAACCCCACACACAACAACGGGGCCCGCCAAGGCCCCGCGTCCAACTTCGTCAATTCCGATGATGGCCGGCGAGTCGTTCAGTAAACGCCGATCCTCGGCCCCGAGGGGCTCTTTCGTATCAATCCTAGGCGCGACGCAACTCCTTGATGCGGGCCGCCTTGCCGCGACGCGAACGGATGTAATAGAGCTTGGCCCGACGAACCTTGCCCAACCGGGTCACCTCGATCTTGGCCACGTTGGGAGAATGCAGGGGAAACACCCGCTCCACACCGATGCCCGAGGACATCTTACGAACGGTGAAAGTCTCGGCAATACCACCATGTTTGCGAGCGATAACCAATCCCTCGAAGATCTGGATTCGTTCCTTCTCGCCCTCTGTGAGCCGAACGTGGACTTTGATGGTGTCGCCACCCTTGAAATCAGGGATATCGGTTTTTAGATACTGCTGTGTCACTTCACGCATGAGATCCATAATCTTGTGCCTCCCAGGCGAGATTCCACTTTCTCAGCGGTTGCCGGGACGCGGATTATACACAGGAGTGGCGGGAAGAACAAGTCAGCCGGGACGCTGGAAACACGAGGGGGAGAGGGGGCAGGGGCATACGCGCTAACTTAAATGAAACACCCATTGGAGGTGAGACGGTTTTAACAGTGAGACCGACACCGCGTTCCTTCGAGCCCGAGCCCGTTATCGTTACCGTTATCGGTAGTGTCATTGATGAAAGGAACACGCATGTACTTTGAATTCGAGAAACTCGATGTCTACCAAGTGACGTTGGA
>JAOZPW010000389.1 GCA_029932545.1 Thermoanaerobaculales bacterium
AAACACAGAGACACAGAGAGCACAGAGAAACACAGAGGGCGCTCCCGGCGTTCGCCCACCCGCTTCGCGGGCTTAGCAGAAGGCCTGTCCTTCGCCCTGGCCGCAAGGCGTCCCATCGAAGAGCAGGCCTTCAGCACGCGGGCTTCGCCCGCTTGGGCGAACCAGTCTGCCACGCACACGGTCAGTTTCGGATGGCGTGCTCCGGAGCCCGGTTGCACGCGAAGTGTGCAGGAGCAGAAGAAGAGAGGCGAGTGACAAGAACTGGTTCTTGGAGCTCGTCTCTCTTCTTCTGCGGGCGGACGGAGTCCGCATACCGGGCGGAACTGACAAACTCGTCGGGACTTTCCTCTGCGTACTCTGTGCTCTCTGTGTCTCTGTGTTAAATCCTGCGAACGGTGACGCTGGAAGTCCATGCAGAACTTGGTGAGTTCGATTTCCGCCGCCCTACTCATCGTCGCCTTTCCGGTACTTCTCGTCGCCCTCAATCTCCCAGCTGTCGACGATGGCCATGACGACGCAATCGCAGGGACGTTTGTCGGTCGCTTGGGTCTGGCGGGCCGACGATCCCGAAGCAAAGAGCACCATTTCGCCGACGCCGGCGCCGACGGCATCTGCGGCGACGACTGTCGCGCCGGTCGCTTTGCCGTTGCCGTCGACGATACCAAGAACCAGAAATCGCAGGCCGACCAGGCTCTCTTCCTTCTGGGAGGCCACGACAGTCCCCATCACCTTGGCCAGATTCATGGCGTCCCCCGGCTACTTCTTGGCGGCGGTCTGCCGGCCCAGCGGGATGACGGCATCGACGTTGGCGTGGGGGCGGGCGATAATGTGGGTTGAGATCATCTCACCGACCCTGGCCGCGCCGGTCTCCCCGGCGTCACACGCCGCCTTGACCGCGGCGACATCGCCTCGGATGATGACGGTGACGTGCCCGCCACCTGTCTTCTCGTAGCTGACCAACTCGACCTTGGCCGCCTTGACCATTGCGTCGGCCGCCTCAACTGCCGCGGGAAAACTCCTGGTTTCGATCATGCCCAATGCATCTGCCATTTCTGCCTCCTTGTAGTCCTTAAGGACCTATTTCTTCGTTTCCAATCCTAAGATGAGTGGTTCTGGCGGATGAGATGCGCCAAATCCTTGATGCTCTGGTGCTTGAAGAAAACGCAGGCATACCCGAAGGTCTGTTGAGGCTTTCTGAAAGTGCCCAGAGCGCAAGGAGATGGTGCAGATCGCCGCTGAGAATCGCTCATCTTAGGATTTCTTTACCCGTCCGGTCATATTTTCGATGGCTTGCACCGCGGCCGGCGCCGCGACGTCGATGTCTTTGTCTTCTCCACCGAGGTAGACGCGCCCGAAGCTACCGAAGGCGCGTACGTCGAGAATGTTGATGTCAGCGGCCTTTTCGGCCTCATTTGCAACCAGGGCAGCGTAGGCTGCCGGTTCACACTCGAGGATGAACAGCGTCTGCCCTGCCAGGATCATGTTGCCGAATCGCATTCGGTTGATCAGCTGGGTCTGATGGTCGTCGAGGCAGCGGATGATCTGATTGGACAGGATCGTCGGTTTCATCCGGTCGGCCTCTGTCACGCCAAGCTCGGCCAGAATGGCGTCACCGGCGGCTCGGACTTCCGCCTGGCTGTCGGAGTGGATTTCCAACATGCCGTAAAGCCGTTCGACGATCTGCATGCCCGGTGTCACGTCGTTGCTTTTTAGCGCGATGTCGGTGATCCGGTTGATCTCAATTCCTGGGGAGATTTCGACCATCAGGCTGGCCTGTCCCTGTGTCGGGAGAAAGCCCTTGGCAACCGTCGCCTGATAGGAGGCGAATTGTGGCTGAAGGCTGTCCAGAAAAACATACGCTCGTAAATCGACCATGACTATTTCTCCAACTCTGGCGCTTCCGGCCGGGCCTCTTGGGCTTCTTCAACGATCGCAATGCCGGCACTGGCGCCGACCCGCGTGGCGCCGGCTTCGATCATTGCCTTGGCGTCGGTATAGGACCTGATGCCTCCAGAGGCCTTGACCTCAATACCGGCGGAGGCAACCTCTTCGGCCATCAGGGCGACGTCGTGAGCGGTCGCCCCGCCCGAGGCAAAGCCGGTCGACGTCTTGACAAAGTGGGCCCGCGCCTTGCGCGCCAGGCGGCAGGCTGTGCGCTTCTCCTCGTCGGTCAGCAAGGCCGTCTCGATGATCACCTTGCAGTGGGCGTTCCCATCTCGGCAGGCCTCGACCACCGCACGGATATCCTTGAGACCGAGCTTTTCATCGCCGCCCTTGAGGGCGCCGATGTTAATCACCATATCGATCTCTTTTGCGCCCTCCCGAATCGCCCGCCTCGCTTCGAAGGCCTTGGTTTCGGGATGGGTGGCGCCCAGCGGGAAACCAACAACCGAACAGGTCTTGACGCCCGAGCCGTGCAGTTCACCGGCGACCAGGGGAATCCACACGGGGTTGACGCAGACCGCTGCAAAATTGAAGTCAATGGCTTCCTTGCACAGTTTCTTGACGTCCTCGGCCGTGGCGTTGGGTTTCAAAAGGGTGTGATCGATGTAGCGTCCTACATCCGCGGGAATTGCACCGGGTGATGGACCCACACTGAGTCGGCCGACGCCAAGCCCAAGGAAGGAACGGGCCGTCTCTGGACTGGAACCCACCGATGGCCCAGGATGATCGGCTGCCACCCTTGAGATCGGTCCGCCGGTGGCGCTGCCGAGGGCCTCGAGGCGGGCGACAATGCGAATCAAATCGTCCTCGCTGATGTCTGAGAGGTCGATATTTTCCGCTTGGACCTTGAGTTGGGGCGGTGGGGAAGGGGCGGCGACCGGAGGTGGAGCGATCACCGCCTTGCCGCTTTCGATGTCCATGATCAACTTGACCCGCCGGAGGTGGCGCTCTTCGATGCATGTGGCGCCGAGCCAGGCCTCGACGATCTGCCCTGCCAGGCTGGTCCCGATCAGGCCTGCACCCAGAGTCAGGACATTGGCATTGTTGTGCTCAACGCCGTTGATCGCTGAAGAGAGGTCGTAGGCCATGCCGGCTCGAACGCCGGGAACCTTGTTGGCC
>JAOZPW010000390.1 GCA_029932545.1 Thermoanaerobaculales bacterium
GTGGGTCGGATTGGCGTTCCCCGCGCCACAGGCCCACTCCACTTTATTCAAGAGCCAATACGGCCCAGAATCCTCCAACGCCGACGTCAAATTTCAACGAAATCTACGTATTCGCCATGGTAGAGGCAGTGCCCATAAATCCGCACGGTATCTCCTGCGACGACGTCTTCCGGGAGCTTGACCAGGTAGACGGTCTTCCTGCCACCGTCGGCAGCAATGTCACCACCGTCTTCCGCGACAAAGAGCCCGGTGTCACCTTCGGCCGGACCGGGCCATGCGGTGAATTCACTTTCGGTTTCCATCGCGTCGCCCTCGACGGCCTTGCGGACCCTGATCCAGTTGTACCAGTGGCCCAGGGGGTAATTCTCCGTTCCCTCGGGGGCCTGCGGATGCATGGCGTAACCCTTCTCGGCGTCGCCCCACATGATGGCGAGATAACCCGCCGGAACAAGCCCAGAGTCGACTGAGGGTACATATGGCAAGTGCTTGCCCAGATGCTTCGGAACACCGTCCGGCGCGTTGATCTTGCCCATGTAGCTTTCAGGAATCGCCCCGGCGCTGCCCCTCGCGGTATTAAACGCCACCGGATCCCAACCGGCCGCCAGAACCAGCGGAACAGAAGCCATCACAGGCTCAACCAGTTCGACGCCTGGATCCTCGACGACGGAAGCCTCTTCCGTGTCCACCCCACCCTTACAACTGACCGCCATCGGCAACACGACCACTCCCCCTGTCGCAATCGCCAGCTGCCTCAAGAACTCTCTCCGATCCTGAACTGTCATGGTCTCCCCCTTCGTATGAAAAGATCCTATCAGGCCCTGGGTCCCTTGCAAGCAAGGAGAGGGGGAGGGGGGGAGAGGGGGAGAGAGCACGTCTAGGGTATTGGTAAAGATTGACATTTTCGCCGCGTTTTATGACTTTGGAGGAAGATGAAGATGACACCGGGATCGGTCGATGCCAAACGCGGGGTGGCGCCGGGGATCTGGGCCACGGCACGGCAGAAACGCGGGGATAACGATAGCTGAGCACCGCAACCAACTCGCGCGATCTCCCCCTCTCCCCTGCTCCCCCTCGATCCTATATCCCACCGCCGTCGATGAAGAGCTCACTTCGGGACTGGGCCTGCGTGACCCGGCTGCCGGGACCGACATCGTTGGTCAGCCAGACATTGCCTCCTATTATCGAGCCTCGACCGATCCGGATCCGTCCGAGGATTGTCGCCCCGGCGTAAATAACAACGTCGTCCTCGACGATCGGATGGCGTGGCACACCCTTGACCGATTTGCCCTGCTCGTCGAGCGGAAAGGACTTGGCCCCCAGGGTGACCCCTTGGTAGATCCGGACACGGTCACCGATCACCGTACTTTCACCGATCACAACCCCCGTCCCGTGGTCGATGAAGATCCTGCTCCCGATAACGGCCCCGGGGTGAATGTCGATGCCCGTCAGGCTGTGGGCGTGCTCGGCGATGATCCGGGGGATCAAGGGCACGCCGAGGCTGTGAAGTTCATGTGCCAATCGATGGCTGGTGATCGCCAACATTCCCGGGTAGCAGAACACCGTCTCGTCGGCACTTGCTGCAGCTGGATCACCCTCGAACGCGGCGATGGCGTCGTCGGCGAGTCGAGTCTGAATACTCGGAAGCCGAGACAAGAAAATACTGGTCACCTCGGCCGAACCCGAAACACACGAGGAACACTTCTCTTGGCTTTCACCGTCACAGAAGAAGCACAGGCCGCGTCTGATCTGTTCCTGAAGTCCGCGCCTGACCCGATCCAGCGTCCCTCCGACGTGATATGGCAGGCTCTCCCGTGTCAGATCCGCCGAGCCGAAATACCCAGGAAAGAGCACCGCACGAAGACCCTCAATGATTTCTTCGATGGCTTCTCTGGAAGGCGGCAACGACCAGCCGGCGCCTCGAAAGACCGAATTCGGGGCCCCCGAATCAGGGGAGCACAAGGCCTCGACCACGGCGTTGATCCCACCCTGTTCACCATTCGCCGGGAAGTGCGCACAGGCCTTCGGGAACGGAAGATTCTCCCCGTCGTCCATCACTGATCCTCGAACAACCAGGTGCTGAGATAGCGCTCACCCGTATCGCAGATGACGGTGACAATCAACTTGCCCTCGCTCTCCGGTCTGGCGGCGACCTGCAGTGCTGCCCAGACATTGGCGCCGGACGAGATACCCCCGAGGATCCCCTCCTCACGTGCCAAGCGCCGGGCCGTCACGCCGGCATCATCACTCTTGACCGTGATCACTTCGTCGATCAACGAGGTATCAAGGTTCTCCGGGATGAAGCCGCCACCGATTCCCTGAATCTTGTGGGGACCAGGTTCTCCACCCGAAATAACCGGAGAGTCGGTCGGTTCTACGGCAACGGCAGTGATGCCCGGCTTCCGGTCCTTGAGCACACCAGCCACGCCGGTCAACGTGCCCCCGGTCCCGACCCCTGCAACAAAAACATCAACCTTGCCGTCTGTGTCAATCCAGATCTCCTCGGCAGTCGTCCGGCGATGAACTTCGGGATTGGCAGGATTGTCGAATTGCTGGAGCATCACATGGGCCCGCCCCTCGTCGATCAGTTCCTGCGCTTTGGCGATCGCCCCGGGCACCCCATCCTCCCCGGGTGTCAGAACAAGTTCGGCGCCCAGGGCCACAAGGATCTTGCGCCGTTCGACACTCATCGTATCCGGCATGGTCAGAATCAAACGACGACCACGCGCCGCACAAATATAGGCCAGGGCGATCCCGGTGTTTCCGCTCGTCGGCTCGACGATGACCTGATCACCATCCAGCAGACCGTCTCTTTCGGCCTGGTCGATCATCGAAAGTCCAATACGATCCTTGACACTGGCCCCTGGATTCGACGCCTCCAGTTTGACTGCTACTGTTCCCGGCAAGCCTTCAGTCATCCGGTTGAGTTTGACCAGAGGAGTACTTCCAATGGCCTGTGTAATGTCATCTAAAATCGGCATCTCTCTCTCCTTTTGAGACTGTGTCTTGATTTTAACAACAGTCTACGACCCAACCTATTCCCGTTCGGAGAAAAAGTTACA
>JAOZPW010000391.1 GCA_029932545.1 Thermoanaerobaculales bacterium
CTCAGTGTTAAAACCGTCTCACCTCCAATGGGTGTTTCATTGAGGTTAGCGCGTACGGGGGTCCGCCCCTACAGTCCTCGGGATACTGAGAAGCCAGGACCGAAGGGAACCGCCCGACACGATGGGCGCGCTCATTCCCCCCCTCTCCCCTGCTCCCCCTCCCCCCCTCTTTTCATCTTCACCCTGTCAGCGTCCCCGCAACTGAAACGGCGAGCCGTTTCGGGTCGATATGCCGCCTCAAGGCCTCGGTGACTTCGTCCCTGGTGACTGCCAGGAGTTCTTTGGGAAATCGATCCATGCGTGAGATGTCCTGCCCCACGAGCATGGTCTTGACCAATTCCAAGGCAACACCGACATTGGTGGCAAGTCCCACCTGATACCCTCCGGCCCAGGCCTGCCGTTCGTCCTCCAGTTCGTCTTCCCGTGGGCCGGTCACAAGGAAATCGTCGACAACTTCCCGACACAACGCCAGAGCCCTTTCGAGATTCTCCGGAGCGACACCAAGGCTGATCACCCACGGTCCGGGAATCTGAAGGGTGCCCGTGAAGCCACTGTTGATGCCGTAGGTCAGGCCCGCTTCGTCTCTGACGGCAACTCCCAATCTCGAAGTCAGGGTGGACTGACCCAGGCAGGAGTTGGCCAACTGGGCCGCAGAATAGTCCTTATCCCCGAAAGAAAGACTTCCGGCATGGCCCAGAAAGAGGTCGAGATTGGGTCGATCGGCGATTTCGGTCTCCACCCGAGAAGGAACCCCAGCGGCGACCTCGGGAAGAGCCGGCATGACCGTCGCCTTGGCGCCCCAGCCGAAGAGGGCGTCGCCTAAGAGCGTCTCGACATCGATATCCTCAACATCGCCTACCACGGCACACACCAGTGATCGACCACCATACCGTCCCGCGTGGAAAAGCTCCAAATCCTCTCTGGTGGTGGCTCGGACCTCGTCTTCCCGTATGTCAATCTCCCGTCGCCGATGGGGATGGCCGGCCGGATAGATCATCCGGGTCAAGTGCCCGAAGGCCGTGGCCGAGGTGTCCTGGCGCTCGTGCTGCAGAATACCCAGAACCCGTTCCTTGACCTTCTCCAGCTCATCATTCGGAAAAATTGGGCGCCGAAGTACGGACGCCAGGATACCGGCCATCCGAGGAAGCTCTTCCGCAAGGCCTTGCAGGGAAAAAGACACCGAAGCCGGGGCCGAACTCGAAGAGCGGACATCCAGGTGCAGGCCGTGATCCTCCAACTCGCGGGCCAGGGCCATCCTCGAAAATTCGGCCGTTCCCCGCTCAAGCATCGCTGCCGTCAGGCTGGGAACGGTAAACCGTCCGTCGGTGACCATCGCCGGACCGCCCTGAAGCATGCCGGCGATCGTCACGGTCGGAGCGTGGCTGTTGGTGACGACCGCCAGGCGTCCACCGCCCTCGAAGGCATGAAGGGCAACTCGTTCGGCAAAAGACATTCTGTCCCCGGGATCGAAGAGATTTATTGTCATCGGCCGTTCTCCCCGTCGGACTCCGGCACGAACCATCCAACTGTCAGATTGCGGGGCTCAAGATATTGCCGACATACCCGCATCACGTCCTCCGGCCCAACCTTGGCGACACTTTCCATTTCGTCGATGAATGCCCGCCAATCTCCCATCGCCACGCTTTCGGTCAGACCTGATACCAGACGTGCCGGAGACTCGCGCTGGAAGGCCAGATCGGTCCGGCGTTGAACTTTGGCCCGGGCCATTTCCCCGGGATCGGCCATGGCCGTCCCCAGGGCTTGAATTTCCTCGAAGATCATCTGTTCGACGTCGCCGTGGTCCACTCCCGGCGCCAGAGTTGCGAAGACTTGAAAGAGTCCGGGGTCGTGGGTCTCCATCGCCGATGCATGGACCCCGAGGCAGAGATTGGTCTCGACAAGCCGCCGACTCAACCTGGATACAACGCCCTCTGTGAGAATCTGGGCCGCCACGCCCAGGGGCGCGAGGTCCCGATGCAAGCCTTCCGGAATGTGCCATACGCACCCAATGAAACCCAATTCGCCAGCCCGGTGCACTTGGAAACGCCGTTCTCCCCGCTGACGGCCTTCCCGGATCGTGCCTCGAGGTCTCGGGGTGGGGCCGGCATCCAACGGACCGAAGAAACGTTCGACAAGATCGAGGACCGGTTGCTCCTCGACATCTCCGGCAATGATCACGGTCGCGTTGTCCGGGTGGTAGAAGGTGTTGTAGAACTGCCTCAGAGTCTCACCCTGAAAGGCCTCGACATCACCGCGCCACCCGATCGTCGGGTGGTGGTAGGGATGCTCAATGAAGGCGTGGGCGAAGAGCCCCTTGAGCAGCACCTCGAACGGCTCGTTCTCACCACGGTCCAACTCGTTCAGTACGACGGAGCGTTCTTTGTCCAAATCCTCGTCCCGGACCAGGGCGCCCCGCATCCGGTCGGCCTCGATATCCGCCGCCGTCTCCAGATGCTCAAGTGGCACGGTCGCGTAGTAGTTGGTACGGTCCAGCCAGGTGGTCGCGTTGAAACTGGCGCCAATGCGCTGCAGCACCCTGGCAATCTCCGTACCCTTGCGCCGGTTGAACCGTTCAGTGCCCTTGAACATCAGGTGCTCCAGCATATGGGTGGCGCCGGTGTGGCCGGCAACCTCGTCCCTGGAGCCGACGCGGTAGACAACCCCGAGGGTTGCAACCGGCGCCACCGCAGTCGGCGCCAGCAGCACACTCAGACCATTGTGGACAAGGCGGTATTCAGAGACGCCACCCTTGCGTTCGATCAATTCAAAAGAAATCTTCTTCATTCAACCGCTGACGGTAACAGAGGTAGGGCAGGCTGGGAAGCGCTCGACGAAGAAAGAGGAAAGAAGGACAGCCACAAGGACTGCCCCTACAAAACCCAGATGTCTTTCTGGCCTCTTTGCTGTACCTTTTCGCGCTATTTTGTGGCTGCTCTTTTTAAGGGTCAGACCATATTTCTCGCCCTTGAGCGGAAGTGTTACACCGGACCCCCCCGTCGGATGCCGTCCGGACAGGCGCCTCAGAAATCGAAGATGTCTCCTTCAAAAAC
>JAOZPW010000111.1 GCA_029932545.1 Thermoanaerobaculales bacterium
GTATCAACTTCACCGGCGATTTTCGCGTCGAGGCCAACTCGATCAGCACGACGACCCCGGACCACTTCAACGGCATGCAGTTGCAGAACCTGATGGTCAACACCATGTTCTACATGGGCGCCACCCAATCGCCCATGCCTCCTGCAGACATCAGCGAGATTGATGCCTTCATCGCCCAGAACTACGCCGAATACCTCTACGTCACCGACAACCTGACCTTCGACGATCTCAAGGGCGCCGTTGGGATGATGCCACCCGAAATGATGCAGGGCCTGATGCAGTACCTCCTGCCCCACACCTACACACCCGGCTACGACTTTGACAATTCGCTGCTCTACACTACCCGCCTGCGCCTCAACATCGACGCCAACGTCTACAAAAACGTCAGCTTCCAGGGAAGGCTCTCCATGTACAAGACCTGGGGCGACTCCGCAGGCGTCCAGGTCTTCAACGGCCAGTCCAACAGCTTCAACATCGACGGCAACACCGCCACTGTCCCGAACTCTGACATCCTCCGCGTCGAGCGGGCCTTCTTTGATTGGAAGAACATCGGCGGCGCCCCGATCTATCTTTCAATCGGCCGTCGTCCCTCGACCGGTGGCCCCCCAATGCACTACCGCCAAGGTGAGCAACGGCAGGGTACACCGATGGGCAGCTTGATTGACTTCCAGTTCGACGGCATCACGGCCGGCTGGCATATCAGTGAGCACTCGACTGCTCGTCTGTGCTACGGCATGGGCTACGAAAACGGCTACGGGAACGGCGTCCTGACCCCGACCTCGGCCTTAGACGACGCGTGGTTCCTCGGCCTCAATTGGGATATCTACAACGGCGACGACATGTTGATCCAGACAACCATCGCCCGCGGCTTCGACCTGACCGACGGCTTCGGCGGCCTGGTCACTCTTCCGGTCAATCCGGTCACCGGCGCCGAAATTGGTGCGCCGATCGTCATGCGATTCACCCCTTCGAGCAATCTTGGCGACATGGACATCATGGGCGTCGTTCTGACGCGGCGTGACGGTCCGGTCGACTGGTTCCTCAACTACAATATCAACAAGAGCCACCCCAACGACGTGACAACGCCTTTCGGCGGTCTGTTTTCCGACCCCTTCGAGACTCCCGAATCGCAGAGCGGCAGCATGTGGTACGTCGGCGCAAAATTCAACTTCAACGATGACCAGACGGCCATCGGCCTCGAGTACAACCATGGTTCTGAGTACTGGTTCAACTTCACGCCGGCCCAGGACGATCTGATCGGCGCGAAGACCGCAACCCGTGGCGACGTGTTCGAGATTTACCTATTGCACTCGATCAACAAGCGCTTCCAGTTCAAACTGGACTACATCGACTACAGCTACGACTACTCCGGTTCGGGCTGGCACATGGGTGCGCCCAAGGACCTGGGTTCGATGCAGGTTCTCGGTTTCCCGACATACAGCTCGGCCAGCATGTGGAAGCTCGGCCTGGTCGCCAAGTTCTAAGGGGGATCTCGGTATGACACGCAGACTTTGTATTTTGGCCATCAGTGGCATCCTGCTGATGGCGGGCCCGGCCCTCGCCGGCAAGAAATACTCCCACCAGGAGTACTTCGAGCATTTCGAGGGAACCCCAACCTGTCTCCAATGCCATGAGGACGAGGCCAAGACTTTCTTCCATTCACAACATTACCAATGGAAGGCCAAGGCGCCGAATGTCGTCGCCTCTCATGATCAAGAGCTCGGCAAGATCAATATGATCAACGATTTCTGCACAAATCCAGTGCCGAATTGGATCGAGAGCATTACCAACGACGACGGGAAAATTCTCGAACAGGGTTGCTCCAAGTGTCATGCAGGCTTCGGCAAAGTGCCCTCGACCGTCATGTCCCGGGAACAACTGGAAAACATCGACTGTCTGATCTGCCATGCCAGCGGCTACCGTCGCGACCTCTACGAGGACGACAACGGAGAACTGGTATGGAAACCCATCTTGTGGAAGAACCGCGAGGGTATCGACTCGGTCTCCAAGAGGATCTCTCTTCCGACCAAGGTGATGTGCCTTCGGTGCCACGCAGGGTCCGGAGGCGGGCCCAACTTCAAACGGGGCGACATCGAGTACTACCTGACTGAAGCCGATTATGACTTTGACGTACATATGGACGTCGACGGCAACGATATGCAGTGCATTGACTGCCACGCGGGTGCGGATCACAAAATCCCCGGACCCGGCGCCGACATCGCCGGCGATGAGATGCCCGAGAAACTCGTTCGCTGCGACAACACCGACTGCCACGGCAGTGCTCCCCACGAGAAGGCCCTGTTGAATACCCACGCCGAACGGGTCTATTGCACCTCGTGCCATATCCCGTCTTTCGCCAAAGAAGATGCGACCAACATGACCCGCGACTGGTCTGCCGGATACTGGGATGAGGCCAAGGGAAAATTCACCTACACCGGCACCTTTGAGTCCGACGTCACACCGGTCTTTCAGTGGTGGAACGGCGAACAGGTGACCATGCAACTCAGCGGAGAACCGGTCAAAACCAACGCCGCCGGCGAGGTGATGGTGTCGGTCCCGGTCGGTTCCAAAGATGATCCCGCATCGAAGATCTTTGCGTTCAAGCTCTACAAGGCCGTCATGCCGGTCTTGAAAGACAAGAAATGGCTGTTGCCCATCCAGACCGGTGATTTCTACAAACACGGCGACATGAATGAATCAGTCAGGATCGCGACCGAGCGATATTACGGCATCAAGGATGCCGAATTCGAATGGATGCCGACGATCCACTACATGGGCCTCTTCCACGAGGTCACACCGGCGTACAGCGCCCTGCGCTGCCTGGATTGCCACGGATCCGACACCCGGCTTGACTGGGGCGGCCTCGGCTATGCCGTCGATCCCCTGGCTCTGATACTCCAGCCATCACATTGATGGACCTCTCCTCTTTTAAGGGCGGACCTTCGGGTCCGCCCGCTTTTATTGGAGACTGCGCGCAGAATACGGATCGGTTGGCTGTTTTGACAGGAACATGGTGAAACAGAGGGGGGGAGGGGGAGATCACGCGGATTGGTTACGCGGCTCAGTTGTCTCTGTTCCCGCGTTTTAGCCTCCTCAGTTCCTCATTCTCGGTTGCCCGACGCTGGCCGCTCGTGTACCAGGCTCCCCGATGCACAATCGGGCAGGTTCCATTTCTCCCCCTCCCCCCCTCCCCTACTCCCCTTTTCTGCTTTCACCCCCTCCTAATTGAGACGCCTTTCCAAATTCCGGCAAATTCTCCTACGGGAACTCGGTTGAAGCCTTCAACGTTGAGGCCCTTAAACCGCGATACTGTCGCATTTGTTACTTGAGAAGTTGTTCATATCACAATTGCATGAAAATCCACTTGTGACATATTCTTGACACATCGAATTGAGATCGGTAGCTTGTGAATATGAGCACGAGCTACCGGCTCCGTCGAATTCGCCCCCCTTATATTTGAGGGGAGATCAGCCGTCCCGGGTGGATGGCAAAAGGGCTCAAAAACTCTCAAAACAATGCACTGAAGTATATTTATGGAATCTTTTTTTTGGAAGGATCAAGGAGGTGACTGATATGAAACGAAGCATCCTGCTGGCGCTCGTCGCCGTGGCATGCGTCATTGCCGTTCCGGCTTTTGCCGGTGACGACGCAATGTGCGCCCAGTGTCATGACGAAGTGGCTGCCGGAATGAAGAACCAGATCCACATGCGGATCCACAGCTTCGAGGTCTATGGTCGCGACGTCGGTTGCACCGGGTGCCACGGAGACGGCGAGGCCCACATGGAGGAAGGCGACGCAAGCCTGATCAACACCTTTGCCGATGGCGAGGATTCACAGGCCTGTATCGACTGTCACCAGAACAAGAACCAGGCCGAATGGGCAGCCTCGACTCATGCGATGGAGGGTCTTGCCTGTACGGATTGCCACGACATTCACAGTCGCAACAATCCTCTCGACAGTTGCAAATCGTGCCATATGGAAGTTTACGTAGAGTTCGAGCTCCCCAATCACCACCCTGTGCGTGAGGGGAAAATGACCTGCGCCGATTGCCATGACCCCCACCTGGGAACCGAAGCACAGCTCAGAACCCACACCCGGGTCAACGATCTGTGCTACGACTGCCACCAGGACAAGGAAGGCCCTTTCATCTTCGAACACGAGCCGGTCGTCGAAGATTGCCGCTTGTGCCACCTGCCACACGGTTCGGTCGCCGAGGGTCTCTTGACCGCCGGTGAGCCGATGCTCTGCTATCAGTGCCACGAGATGCACTTCCATGCCGGACTCAAAAGCCCCGACGTGCCAATCGACGTCGGTGGAACAGAGCGTGAAAACCCGTGGGGCATCGACGGTATGACGGTGGCCTTTACTTCAAAATGCAGCCAATGCCACTCCCAGATCCATGGAACCGACTTGCCGTCCCAGACGGTCTCCAGCGGTGGCCATGGAATGGTGCGGTGAGGAAGGAGGGACGATCATGAAATTTGCACTTCGCACACTGTTGATCGTGGCCCTCGTGGCCATGCCGATCACCGCAGGCGCCGATGATCTCGAAGATGTCCTGGGCGACGATTTCAGTCAGGACTTCGCCGGCGGTTTCCAAATGGGCGGCTGGGGCGCCGATGCTGATGGGTCTCCGGACAAGGTCAGTGAATTCGAGCCCAATGACGGATCGCCGACTCTGGCGTTCCTCGCCGACAGTCACAACGACTGGGGCAGCCTCTCGCTGGGATACGATTTCAACCACAAGAACGACAACAACGGCCACCTCGACTTCGACCTCGGCCGGATGGTGCGTTCGCACACCACCTACAACAAGTTCATGCACCGCAACATCCATGACCACATGGAAAACCTGGAAGCAACGTCGTTCAACGGCAAGGTCGTGATTCACACGGACTTCGATCCCCTCCAGGAATACGGCATCAACTACCAGCGTTTCGAACACCGGACCGAGTTCCAGTTCGACATGCTGTCGGCCCTTACCCTGGCCGTTGAGTACCGCGACCAGAAGCGTCACGGTCACAAGCAGGCCTTCACGACCTCGCACTGTGATAGCTGCCACGTCAAGTCGCAGGATCACAAGGTCGACGAGAGGACCAGAGACGCCAAATTCGAGGCGATCGTCGGCTGGAAGGGCGGGAGCCTGGTTGGGTCCTGGAACCAACGCAGTCTCAGCAACACTCCGCAGTCGGTGAACACCCAATTCGACGATGCTCTCCATCCCGAACTCCAGGTTCCGGTATTCGACAACCGGCTTCAGTACGATTCCGATGTCGGCGTCGTCCAGGCGGACCTCTGGCCCAATCAGGAGAAAACGATCGGACGATTGGACCTCAACCTCAACAGTCTGGCCGGTTTTGCCATCAATATGGGTGGCGTACTCCAGGACTCCAAGAACAAGTACACCGGCTACAGGGCGACCTACAAGGGCTTCATGTTCAACGCTGCACGGGCATTCGGAACGAAGACCCGACTCCGTTGGCGTGCACGGTCATACTCACTGGATAACGACGATGTCTGGATCGACGTCAACGACCGTGTGGCGCCCGCCGGGCCGCACGCCGGAATGAATTACGAAGACTGGACCGGACAGAATTTCGACCATACGCGCCTGTCGGTGATGGACCGCAGCGTCTTCGAATCGAAGCTGGACCTCAGCTACAGAATGGGGAAGAAGGCCGGCTCATTACGTTTCGCCTGGGATTATACGAGCACGGATCGTGATCATTTCGAGGTGCTCCCCAACGAATCCAAGACGACCAAGAATACCTTGGGGGTCTATTGGAGTTCCCGCCCGGCCAAGAGCTTCAAACTCCGTGCTCACTACAAGTATGGTGAGATCACCAATCCCTTCATGCTGATGGACGGCGCCTGCTCCACCCTGGTCTCGGGTTCCAACTCCAATCCCTGGAATCCTGACCTGACAGCTCAGTACTACGAGTTTCATGATGCCCGCGTTGCCGAAACCACGGCGTCACCGTCGTCCTGGGATGAATTGAAGCTCGGCTTCACCTGGATGATCGGTTCAAAGACAACTCTCAGCGGAACCTACAGGAGTTGGGACGGCGACAATGGGGATGGCGACCTGACCGAGTGGTCGCGAACCAACGACAATGCCGTGCTGACCCTATGGTCCGGCCCGACCGAGACCTTCAGTTGGTACCTCGGCTGGGCGATGACGAACTCAGACTTGGATGCACCGGTGTGCATCCCAGTCTTTGATGGTTGAGCAGGCACAATCATGGGAGGCCAGGATGGCTTCCAACGCGACATGCTTTCTCAGGAAACCGAAAGTTCGACCATCGTTGCCGGGATCCGCTACACACCTTCGAAGAAGTTCAACCTTGGGTTTAACGTCTCACAGACGGACTCCGAGCAGGCACTCGACCCGTTCGATCTCCCTGCTCCTGACTACGTCGAGACCCACCCGTCGATGACCTTCGATCTGACCAACTCGTACCTCTATTCGATGATCGACGTCAGCCGACTGGATGTTAATGCAGATGCCAACTTCAAGTTCACCAACGATTTCTGGCTGAACTTCTATTACCGTTACAGTGATTTCGAAGACAACGTTACACTGTTCGGAGACATGAACGGTTCGATCAGCATCTTTGGCGCCTATCTGGGATGGTCCTTCT
The DNA here is from genome assembly GCA_029932545.1 of Thermoanaerobaculales bacterium. Lineage (GTDB taxonomy): Bacteria > Acidobacteriota > Thermoanaerobaculia > Thermoanaerobaculales > Sulfomarinibacteraceae > DAOWGJ01. Next base: position 6,642 of record JAOZPW010000111.1, read on the forward strand.
AAGACCAACCTTCTCTATCTCAAGCCCCGCCATCCGGCGGGGCTTTTTTTATGCCCTCAGACACGGGTGCGTACTGTTTTGACCCCTTTGAAGGGTTGTCGAAATGGGCCAATTCGGCCCCGCTCCCGGCTTTTCGCGCTTCGCGCGTGTTGGTTTTTGAAATTTAAATTTGGAACAGAATCAATCTTCTGCAGCAACGAGGATAACAAAATTCTTCCCTCCGACCGTCCGCTCGGCGGCAACCCGAAAGGCCGAACGTTGATCGGCCGAGAGTCCTTCCCATGACTTGACGTTGGCCAACCCCAGGAAATCCTTTCCGTCCCTTTCCAGGTGGGAGAAAAGCTCATCAGCGGGAACTGTTGGTATTCGCCCATAGAACCTGAAGCCTCCGGGCTTGACTCGGCCCAGGCAAGGGATCTCGGTCGGATTCTCCGGCCTGGCCGCCAACTCCTCGGCCAGTCCTCTTGAGCTTTTCAGAGGATCCAGCGCCGGAACGATGAACAGCCCAAGCGCAACTGAGAACAGCAGCCACCCGGTAACAACCGAACGCGCCCAGACCCCGGGCCTCGCATGAATGGTGGCCCACACGGCACCACAGGCGGCGGCAACCAGGGGCATGCCGATGACCGGGCCTCGCCACCACAATCCGTCCACCTGATCCACGAAGAACGACACTCCCGAGAGAGCCACTCCCATCAAGGCGAGGGCAACTGCCGTTCCAAACCCCAGCCAACGCTCCAGCCGCCCCTCACGAGTTCTATGTGCGAGAGCCCGGGCCGCCAACAACGCCGCGGCAGGATAAGCCGACAGCAAATAGAGATCCCTCTTTGGGGGGATAAGCGAGTAAAAGAGAACCAGCACCCCCAACCACAACGCCGCTCGTACGAGGCCTCTGTCGAATTTTTGCGACGTCCTGTTCCGCCACTGCTTCCAAGAAGCAGTGAGCCCCACCCAGACCATCAAACTCCAAGGAAGCAACAGAACGGGCAGCTTCACAACATACTTCCAGAAAGGTCCAGGGTGCCGATCAGCCTTGGTGATGCGCCCAACATGCTGGTCAAAGAACAAGGCCTCGAAAAGTTTCGGTTCGACCACCGCGGCTGAAAGAGCCCAAACGAGGACCGGACCGATCGCAAGGACCACGGCAGCAGGCCATACCCACCGGGCTACCGGTTGACGTTCTTCATTGTCGGGGACAAATATCCACCACGCCAAGGCCACGAGACCGACATTAACCAATGCGACCGGACCCTTGGTCAACGCGCCGAAACCTACGAGCAACCCTGCGGCCAACAGGCCCCGGGTTCGAACCCTGGGATCGGTTGTCGGCGCGGTCCCAACGACCAGTGCGCCCACACACAGGACCATCAACAATGGGTCAATCTGGAGACGACCCCCGACCTTGGTCACCATAGCGAAAGTCAGAAACAGAACCGGCGCCCACCGGGCCTCGATCTCACCCCACCATCGTCTCGCCAGCACTGCCACAAGCCACGCGGTGATCGCTGTCGCAATCAATGAGGGCGCCCGAAGCCCCCACTCCGACCACCCCGTCAACCAGCCACCCAGACCGCTCAACCAGAAGAGCAGCGGTGGTTTGTCCGGATACACCGCTCCACAGAGGTGCATTACGAGGAAGCTCCCCCCCTCGTAGACCTCTCGGGCCACCTCCCCATAGCGGGGCTCATCAGACGCCCACAGGTCCCTGACAAAGGCCAAAACAACTATCGGCAGCATGAACCACCACCACCGAAGCGGCGGGATGCTGAAATCAGATGCCTTATGAGGCGGCTTCACGTTTTTCGTCGTCCACATGCAAGTCCCACTTGAGGTTTCGCTTCTGAAGCCACCGTACGCCGAGGGTGTCATACAGACCCCTGAATGCGCGGTCCCAGGTCCCATATTTGCTCGAACCCCACTGCCTCCGGGTGTGCCGAACCGGAACCTGATGGACCCTGAATCCCTTCATCTTCAAGAGGGTCGGCAAAAACCGGTGGGCGCCGTCAAAAAGAGTGACCGCTAGAATCGCCTCGCGGCGGAAGAGCTTGATTGGACAAGCAGTGTCTGAAATTTCCTCGTGGGTCAACCAGTTACGGATACCGTTGGCAATTTTGGACGAAAACTTCTTCCATGCGGTGTCATGGCGTTCGGTACGGATCCCGATGACGGCATCGACCTCTTCAGTCTCCAGGATCTCGATCATCATCGGCAGGTCGCCCGGATGCGTTTGGAGATCGGCATCCAGCAGGGCAACCCACTCCCCCCTACTCTGCTGAAAACCGGCTTCGAGGGCCGCAGACTGACCAAATTTCCCAACAAAGTGGAGGGCCCGAACTTCGGGGAATTTCTCAGCCAATGCATCCATCAGATCCCCGGAACCATCGAATGAGGCATCATCCACCAGCACGAGTTCCCACGGGAAACTCAACCCCGCATCCAGCGAGGTTTTGACCTGATCGACCAATGGACGAAGACTGTCCAGTTCATTGAAGACCGGAACTACTATCGACAAGAGTCGATTTACTTTGGGTGTCTCAGTGTCCATGAGTAATCATAAGTTCCAATCTCCAGCAGCCAATTCAACCAGCTGGGAATATTCCGACTTATAAATCATAATACAACTCTACCTCATAGGGATGCGGCCTGTTCCGAACCGCCCGTTCTTCAGCACGCTTGGCTTCGATCCACCGATCAATCAGATCAGCGTCGAAGACATCGCCCTCGAGCAGGAACTGATGATCGCCCTCGAGCGCCATCAGAGCGCCATCCAGCGACGAGGGCAGAGAGATAATCTCTTTCCGCCGCTCTTCCGACAACGAAAAAAGATCCTCGTCGAATGGTCCAAAACCCAGTTTGGTTGGATCCAGCTGCCTTCTGATCCCGTCCAAACCTGCCATCAGCTGTGCGGTGATCGCCAGGTATGGGTTGCAGGTGGCGTCTGGAGGCCTGAATTCGATTCTTGCGCTGTCAGGAGTGTTGGCATAGCGAGGAATGCGTACGGCAGCCGACCGATTGCCCGCCGAAAAAACCGCACTGATCGGCGCCTCGAAACCAGGGATCAAACGCCGATAAGAATTGGTGCTCGGATTGGTAAATGCCAGAACCGAACCGCCGTGATGCAGCAGGCCGCCTATGAAGAACCGGGCCGTCTCACTGATGCACCCGTAGCCGTCGGCATCGTAGAAGATATTGGTCCCGTCCTTCTCCAGTCGTTGATGAAAATGCAGACCCGAGCCCGCCTCACCGTGAAGGGGTTTGGGCATGAAGGTAGCGGTCAGTCCTTCTTCCTGGGCAGTCAACCGGGCAATGTACTTGACCATCATCGTCGCATCGGCAGCGCGGTAGCCTGCAATCAACGGTGTTTCGATCTCACACTGCCCCGGACCGCCAACCTCGTGATGGTGGTACTTGACCGGGAATCCGGCGTCATCCAACCGACCGCAAATCCTCGACCGGAGGTTATGCAGGTGGTCCCTGGGCGGAATGGCGTGATAACCCCCATGAACAGGCATGGAATAGCCGGATCCCAAGCGATCGCTGTTCCAGTCGCCCTCATCACTCTCGACCCGATAGGCGGCTACATTCATGCCATTCTCATAGCTGACACCATTAAAAACGTAGAACTCGAACTCAGGACCCCATAAAACGGTATCGGCAATACCCTCGTCCCGCATGAAGTCCTCGGCTCTCTTGGCGATCGTGCGGGGGTCGAAGGGAAAGAGTTGGCGACTGTCGGCCTCAAGGGTCGTACAGATGAAACTCAGGGTCGGTATATCCCAAAAGGGATCCACGAACCCGGTCGTGAGGTCGGGGACCATCACCATGTCCCCGGAACTTATCGATTTGAAGCCCACGCTGGATCCGTCGAATCCGATGCCCTGGTCCATCAGCTCCTGATTAAATCCGGCTGCGGAAACCGTCACATGGTGCCATCGGCCCCACAGGTCACAGAATTTGAGATCAACCTGCTCGATGGAATTCGACCCGATAAAGGCCACCGCTTCGTCGAAATCGTGAAACATAAACGTGCTCCCCCCAATCCGACGCATCCTACCATCGGAAATGTCGAAAAAAACGGCGGCGGTGTAACCCGCCGCCGAAAATTCATACTTCAGGAATCACCGATAGCCAAACACCATGGCGTAGATGATCAGGCCGATCAGCGACAGCCCGATGGTCAGCGCGGTAAAACCAACGATCCTGGCAAATTTCTCAAGTTGAGGCGAGGCCGGCCCCGTCACTCTCCAGGTATCAGGATCTTCCTCAATCAGCTCCATCAATTCGTTGTACTCTTCGGGTTTGTCGTGTTTCAACTCGTCGATGGGAACACGCCCCGTGAAGATCACCGGATCCATCGGAAATTTATCAGGCCTGAAGTGGGTGTTGAAGAAGTGGATCGTGAAGATGAACCCCACCGCCAGCAGAGCCTCATCACTATGGATGATCGTCGCGACATTGACGGACTGCCCCGGGAGGAACCTGGTGAAAAACTCGGGGAACCACAACAGTAACCCGGTCACACCGATGATGTTGACACCCCAGAAAACTGCGAAGTAGTCGAATTTCTCCCAGTAGGTGAATCGCCCGTATTCCGGACGGGGCCCTCTCCCAAGGAACCACATGATGCTCTGCCAGACCTGTTTGATGTCCGTGAAGTTGAACATCATTGAGTTCTTCCCGAAGATGAATGAGAACCAGCCCTTCCCTGATTTCGACTTGAAGCGGAAGACATCCTTGATATGAACTGCGAACAACGCGATCATCACAACCGCGGCAAAACGGTGCCAGAACCCCATCCCGCTGTATCCGCCAAGGAGCTTGGAGACAACCGTCGCCCAACCCATGTATGAGAATTTCAGCGTCATACCGGTCAGTGCCAGGGTGAAGAAGCTCAGCAGCATCACACCGTGCATCACACGTTGGCGCAGGGTGAAGCGTCTGTAGAACTTCGTCGCCGTCTTCGCAGCTTCCTTGTGTGGACCCCATTTGTCGCGCGTACGCCACAGACGGAAGAGCCACATCAGGGTGTGAATCACCGCGAACGTC
>JAOZPW010000392.1 GCA_029932545.1 Thermoanaerobaculales bacterium
CAAGACAGGGAAACCTCAGGCAGTGAGTGACATCAAATTCTGGGAACAGAAATTCAAGGGCCACCGAGATCGGCTGTCAGAGATTATTGAAACCCTCGAAGAAAAATAGAAAATTGCCTCTGCAAATTGGCAGGCGACTCCTCAAGCGCCTCATTACAGACTTAACGGCCGTCAACTTGTAACAAGCTGGAATCTGTTGGCTTTACCTCCGGCCCTCGATCGTCCCCCGAACCAACTCGACGAATCGAGCCAACCCCTCTTTGAGTTCGCATTCCCGGATTGTCATCACGAGCCATCCGTCGTCGATAAGTGCTTGCTCGTTCTTTTTGTCTCGGTCTCGGTTGCGGGCATCGGATTGATGCATCTCGGGCTCGAACAGACTGGATGGCATTTCAAGTGCCATCAGCTTTTGATTTTGGCTGCGCCATTTTAGAATCAACCCATGGCCATGCCTGAAATCAAACGTGGTGAGGCGGAACGGGATCTCACGAAATTCTGTAAGACCTTCGTTCCGGCCGAGTATTCGATCGAGATCCCCATGGGACGTTCTTTGGGTAGCCCGGGACCGCGCACGGAAGTTTCTGTTCAGTACCGATGAAAACGATCGGTCATTGACGAATCTCGAAGATTGTTGTTCAAGTACTTATGACCGCCGCTGGCGACATCTTCACGGAAACACCGGCCACGCGCCACCGATCGTCCCGCGGTGGAAACGGGTTGTTTTCTTCTTGAGTGCCTCCGCAAGCGCTGGTTCATCGAGAAGGCACAGTTTTCTGTCCTCCATTACAACAGCCGACCCAACCTCGTCGAACGGCAGCAATTCACAGACTGCGTCTGCCTCTTCGAGCTGTTGCCGCCAGCGGCGGCTGATCTTGCCGGCGTTTGGTGCGACTCCGTCAAAATCGAGCAGATCAATCTCCGCCTGTGAGTATCGACCCCCTCGGCGGATCTCCTGAAGCAACGCAGGGGGGCCGAATCCGGGGTCTTTGCCGCAGGCAGCCCACACGAGGTATCCCAGTGGCTGAATCTGTTCACAGCAGGTGACCAGGTCGATAAAGTCTCGGACTTCCAATCGGCCCGCCATCGCCAGTACCTTGTTCGTCGCCAGGTCAAAGGGATGCAAGGCCAGGCCGAGTTGATTGTCGGTAATCAGTGGAAAAAAGCGAAAGGCACTGTCAAAGACCCACTGGATCAAGGTCGATTGGCCATGGCGTTCAACCACTGCCTCAGCAAAGGTTGGTGCCTCTCGCACGAATCGAAGAGTGTAGCCGCTGCCCTTCATCAATGATCTGTCGGCTTCGACGGTCTGGGCCACCGCTTCAATGGTGTCGTGGAAGAGGTCGATGTCGCGGGACCGGCGTGGTGCGAGGAGCTGCGTATTGAGGGCGACTCCACCAGCCACATAGCTTTCTCGCTCGAGCCGGCTCGGCGCTAGGAGACGGAGAATGTCGCGCTGGAATTCTGTAAGAGCCATATTCTGAGCCTCTTTGCCCTGATAAAGTCGTCTCGGGTTCCGTAGCGTTCGATCAGTCGAAGAATTTCGATCTGAGCCGCCCGGGTTGAGGGAGATCGGTCAGGTGCGGTGAACCACAGACAGTGTTCTCGACACTGATTCACCAGATTCTGAAAGTCCTCCGACGTGGTCATCTGAACCTCAATGTATTTGTTGGCCTCTTGCTGCCGTTACAAGAACAGTTCCCATGATACAGCCAAGGCGAAGGGTGACCAAATGGAACGACTCAGGAATCTGTAGCCAAACGATCCGCCAGCTTTCGCCACGGTTCGATGCCGTTGCACGGCGGCTGGTCGATGACGGTGCGGCCGCTGTATTCCGGGACCTCGAATCCTTCGAAATGCCGGTTGAGGGCGGTGTGCAACTCGGGTGCCGTCAATCTTGTGGATCTGCTGAGGAAGAATTCCTCCGTGAAACGATAAGAGAAGGACTTTCCAGCGTCCCGGCATACTTTGTTGGATCTGGAATTCCTGCCTCTTCGAATCCGCGGTGTCTGAGAGTGCACGAGTCGCAGTGTCCGCAGGCGAGGTTGGAAGGTGTCGGGTCGTAGCAAGACCAGGTCAGGCCGTAGTCCAGGCCGAGGTCGGTTCCGGTGCGGATGATCTCGGCCTTGGTCAGGTCGATCAGAGGTGCATGGACTCTGAATTTCACGCCCTTGTCGGCTCCGGCAACGGTGGCGAGATCGGCCATGTTTTCGAAGGCCTCAAGGAACGCAGGGCGGCAGTCGGGGTAGCCGGAGTAGTCGACCGCGTTGGCGCCGATGAACAGATCGGCGGCGCCGACAACTTCGGCGAGACCCAGCAGCAGGGAGAGCATGACGGCATTGCGGGCCGGCACATAGGTAACCGGAACCTCGTCGTCTGCTTCACGGTCTTTGGGAACATCGATGGCATCGGTCAGGGCTGAGCCACCGATCGCCCGGAGGTCCATCGTGACGGTGCGGTGGCTCGCCACACCCAGAGCCTCCGCCACGCGACGGGCGGCGTCGAGTTCGACCCGGTGGCGTTGACCATAGTCAACAGTCAAACAATGGCATTCGTAGCCCTGTGATTGGGCAATGGCCAAGACCGTGGCCGAGTCCAGGCCTCCGGAGAGGAGGATGGTTGCGGGGGTGTTTTGTGATGTGTTCTCCATGGAGTGTGAGGATACCGTGATCTTGGGTTGGAACCAAAGGGGGGAGGGGGCCGGGACCGTGTCAGGATCCGTGACCGGGTCAGCGAGGCCGTGCAATTTCGAGAGCGCCCAAGACGTCGATTCGGGGCGTGCCATTTCTGATGTTGTCCCGCGGCACCCTCCCGACCTGAGCAACGTTTCGGACAACGTCAGAGGTGGCAACCCACGGCGTACGCGTCAGCAATCGAGTCTCGACTGACGTCGTAGGCCGCCGAGGTCATTTCCCTCAAGGGGCGGTCGCCCTCCTGGTCCGAAAAACGTTGCCCCTTGAGGAAAATGCACCGAGCGGGGGCGCGCTTGCGCGCTCCCGAAGGCCGGGGTTGGAACTCAGGAGCG
>JAOZPW010000393.1 GCA_029932545.1 Thermoanaerobaculales bacterium
GCTGGGATCCGGTGATCTACGAGAGCCTGCCCAAGGCCGGCGGCATGCTGCGCTACGGAATTCCCAAGTATCGCTTGCCCTGGGAGGAGATCGACAAGGAAGTTGATTACATCAGGCGGGCAGGGGCCGAGATCAAATGCGGTGTCGAGGTCGGCGTAGACATCACCCTCGATGACCTGATGGAACAACATGGCGCCGTCTTTCTCGGGCCCGGTGCGATGGAAGGCAAAGGCATGATGGTCGAGGGCGAAAAAGATACGCCCGGGGTTGTCATCGGCGTCGATTATCTGCTGGAGAAGGCCGACAATCCGACACCGACCGAGGGCACCGTCATCGTCATCGGCGGCGGCAACACCGCAGTCGACGTTGCACGCCAGGCATGGCGAGTCGGCGCCGAGAAGGTCATCGTGATCTATCGTCGGACCAGGGCCCAGATGCCGGCCGATCCCCAAGAAATCGAAGACATGCTCGAAGAGGGCGTGCAGCTGCTGGAGTTGGTTGCACCTGTCGGAATCGTCAAGAAAGAAGACGGCAGCCTCAAGGCCCTCAAGTGCATTCGCATGGTGCTGGGAGAGCCCGACGCCTCGGGCCGCCGCCGGCCCGTTCCCCAGGAAGGCTCCGAGTTCGATCTGCCCTGTGACTGGGCGATGCCCTCGATCGGCCAGATGCCATTCCTGACGCGATTGCTCAAGGGCAGCAAGCATGCGCCCAAGGTCTCCCGGTGGAGCACCTTCGATATCGATACCACGACGATGAAGACCAGCATCGATGGCCTCTTCGCCGGTGGTGATGCGGCCGATGACGGTCCGACGGTTGTCATCGACGCTATCGCCGACGGCCAGAAGGCGGCCAAGGCGATCCACGCCTATCTCCTGGGCGAGGAAATTCCTGCCAAACCCTTCATCGTGACCAAGGAGTTCTGGGAACGACCCGGCCAGAAAGAGCTGGGTGACATCCCGGAGAGCCCCCGGCGCAAGATGCATCACATCTCGGTTGCAGACCGAGTGGGGAACTTCAACGAAGTGGCCACGGGCTACGAATTCGAGGATATGACCCACGAGTGCGACCGGTGTTTGTCCTGCGGATGTCTGGCCTTTGACTGGTGTGATTTGAGGCTCTACTCCGAAGAGTACGGCGCCGATCTCGGCCACTACAAAGGCAAGGTCCGCAAGCACAAGGTTGATGAACGGCACCCGTATCTGGTCTACGATCCCAACAAGTGCATCCTTTGTGCCCGGTGTATCCGTACCTGTGAAAAGGTCCTGCCGATTTCGGCCTTGGGGCTCATTAACCGTGGATTCAAGACTGAAATGCGCCCGGCGATGAACGATCCCCTGGTGGACACCAGCTGTATTGCCTGCGGAAACTGCATCGATGCGTGCCCAACCGGGGCCATCCTTCCGAAGTTTGCCTACAAAAGTCGCGCAGCCCTGGCGGCGAAACCGGAACAGAGCCACTGTGCCCTGTGCTCGATCGCCTGTCCGATCACGGTCAATACGATTTCCGAGGGCGGCTACTACATCGGCCCCTCAGGGGTTGCGGGAGATTATCTCTGCCATGACGGACGATTCTGCGCGGAGCTTTTCATCAAGAGTACCCGGCTGGTCGAGCCCCAAAAAAGAGAGGGCATGGTCCACAGTCCGCTGGGTCACAAGGAAGCCTACGAGTTGGCGGCGAAGGGTTTGAAGACTGCAGTCGAGCAATACGGCCCCGAAAGCGTCGCAGTCTTTCTCTATCCTGACCTCAGTAACGAAGAGATGTACCTGGCCGGCCGATTGGCTCGTGAAGGCCTGGGAACCAACAACGTCGGTTCCATTGCCCTGTTGGAAACCGGCGTCTGCTCTGGGGTTCTGGATTCATCCTTCGGTTTTACGGCTTCAACGGCTGATCGGTCGGCGATTCGTGATGCCGACCTGATCATCTGCAATAACCTCGATCCCCAGGATGAACTCCTGATCCTCAGCATGGAGATCATCGACGCGGTCAAGGACGGTGGAGCGCAGCTGATTGTTACAGGTTCGGCGAAGAATTCTCTGGATGACGTTGCCACTCTTTCCCTCGATCCCATGCGGGGCCGGGCCGCCCTGATGTGGAATGGATTGATCCAGCGCCTGATCGACGAGGATTTCTTCGCCAGGGATGCCATCGCCGAGATGGACGGGGGCGAAGCCTTCCTGGCGGACGCCAATCCTTATGACAGTTCACAGATGGAAATGGTCACCGGTGTTGCGGCCAAGAAGATCGAGGCCGCTGCATCAATGGTGGCCAAGGCCCACAAGGTTGTGGTCATCCAGAGTCCCGACCGCTCCCACGATATGGCGCCCGGTGATGTCCAGGTAATGGCCAATTTGGCCCTGTTGCTGAGAAACCGGGGAGTGCGCGGTGATCTGATTCTGCCGTCTCTGGCGGCCAATGGCGCCGGGGTCGAGGTCTCGGGTGCGGATCCCGTTTTTCAGGCGGGCAGGGTGCCGGTGAGCAACGGGATCGCAGGAGCGCGTTCTCGTAAAGAGCTCCTGTCGATGCTGAAAGAAGGACAGATCAAGGCGGCGCTCATTCTCGGTGAGGATCCGATGGCCACCGATCGTACGGCGTCGTATTTTGGAGCCATCGAGTTCCTCGCCGCCGTCGATTGGGCACAGACGGAAACGACCCAGTTTGCCGATGTTGCCATTCCGGGCAGCACCTTCCTCGAGAGCGAGGGCAGCCGGTGCAACTTCCAGGGTGAGGTGGTCTCCTTCAACGCGGCGGTTGAGACGCCCAGCGGTGTCAAGAGCTGGGAAGTCCTGGTCGGTTTGGCTGCCGAACTGGGGCTTTCTGTCGGACCGGATTTCGACGCCATCTCGGCCGAGCTGGATCAGACCGTGCGAGACAATCCGAAGAATGCCCTGGACCTGTTGTGGAATACCGGGCAGGATCGTTCGTGGGATGGAACCGGGAGTTTGGTGGTTGCCAACGTTGAGGCTCAGGCGGCGCCGGTGCTGCCGGCTTACTCGGTGACCGCTCGGTACCGGAGCGAAAAACT
>JAOZPW010000394.1 GCA_029932545.1 Thermoanaerobaculales bacterium
CGCGCTCCAGATCCTGGAAAAGATCGGTGACGACCATTTCACCCCGGAGTTGGCGCAGTTCAACTTGGAGGCAAATCTTGATCCCCAGGTCTTTGAGGGAGATTGTCTCAGTCGTTTGGAAGGGCAGATCCACCACTTTCTCGGTATGGCGCGGACGGCAGCCTGCGAGTTGGGCAGCGATATTGTCCTGACGGGAATTCTCCCGACGCTCAACAAGAGTGATCTGGAACTGGATTTCATGACCCCCAATCCGCGCTACTCCGCCTTGAATGAGGCGATGACCCGATTGCGAGGGGGCGACTACGAATTCACTCTCAAGGGGATCGACGAGCTGCACCTGCATCACGACTCAATTATGGTTGAGGCGAGCAATGCCAGTTTCCAGGTCCATTTCCAGGTTGCGCCTGATGAATTTGCGCAGTTGTACAACGCTGCCCAGGCCGCGGCAGGTCCGGTTCTGGCGGCGGCGGCCAACTCACCGCTCTTGTTTGGGAAAAGACTGTGGAGGGAAAGTCGGATCGGCCTCTTCCAGCAGTCGATCGATACCCGTCGGACGACTCCACACCTCCGTGAGCAGGTCCCGCGGGTCAGTTTTGGGCGCCAGTGGGTCCATGCTTCCGCACTGGAGATCTTCCGCGAAGACATTGGGCGATTTCGAAGCATTCTTTCAACCCAGATTGACGAAGATCCCTTCGAAGCCATTGAGTCAGGGAGGGCGCCGACGCTTAAGGCCCTCCAGTTGCACAACAGTACGGTCTATCGCTGGAACCGGGTCTGCTACGGCATTTCGGATGGAAAACCGCACCTGAGGATCGAGAATCGAATATTGCCTTCGGGGCCGACTCCGGTCGACGAGGTGGCCAATGCGGCATTCTGGTTCGGCCTGATCAGCGGAATTGCGTCCGAATACGGTGACATCAGCTCATCCTTGACCTTCGAAGATGCCCACACCAATTTCTTCTCTGCGGCTCAGAACGGGCTTAACTGTCAGTTGTTCTGGGTCAACGGGCGAATGGAACCGGCTCGAAAGATGATTCTGAAGCAGTTCCTGCCGCTGGCAGGGCGAGGACTGGAGGTGTCGGGATTGGATCGGAAGGACATTGATCACTATCTGGGCGTCATTGAGGCCAGGGTAGAGTCCGGCCATACCGGTGCGCAGTGGCAGCTGTCGTCACTCTCGGGCATGGGGGGCAAGGGCCCCAAGGCCGAGCAGTTGACCGCCATCACCGCGGGACTGGTGTCTCGGCAGGAGGATGGAGCGCCTGTTCATTCATGGGCGCCTGCAACGCTGGAAGAGGGTGGCGGCTGGCAACAGAACTACCTCAAGGTCGAGCAGTGGATGGACACCGATATTCTCACTGTCAACGAGCACGAACCGGTCGAATTGGTGGCTCAGTTGATGGACTGGAACAACGTTCGCAACGTGTTGGTCGAGGATGACGAAAACCGGTTGGTGGGACAGGTTTCGCAGCGTGGTCTTCTCCACCTGATAGGAAACTACCATCCGGACAAACGGGACAGCCCGATGCCGGTCTCGGAGATCATGCAGACAGCGCCGGTGACTGTGGCGCCGGAAACCACAACGCTTCAGACCATCACCTTGATGCGGCGGCACCGGATGTCCTGCCTTCCGGTCGTCAAAGACGGACATTTGGTCGGAAGAGTTACCGAACGACAGTTCATGATCATGACCAGGCAACTCTTGGTGGAGAAGATGCAGAAGGAGTAGAACGCTCTCTCTACCCGACTCTTGTCGGTGAATAAATAGACGAACCTTCCATCTGCTCCGGTTTGCCAATGCCGAAGAACTCGAGGATCGTTACCGGAAGATCGAGGATCGAAGGGTTGGCTTTGGCGACCTTTCGGCTCGAGAACAGCGAGCCGGGGACCGAGTCGCGGGCCATCGAGTGGTCTCCGCTCCAGGCCCAGGGATTGAGGTCGATCGTTGTCTGTCCGGTGGTACCCAGGACTGACGGTGAGGAATTCCGATAGCCCGGGTGGAATCCCACGAGCATCTCCGGCATGTCCTTGACGAATTCGCCTTTGTAGATCTCGTTCTTGGGGTAGACCTTGATGATCGGGGGTTTTCCGGTATCGGGATCGGTCAGACCAGTCAGTTCGCGTGAGAGGCGGGCCGTGATTTCAGCGGCTTTCTCGGCCTCGACGATGCCCTGGCCCTCCCGGTTCTTGAGATTGAGGTAGAGACCGTTGAAGCCGATGTTGTAGGCCAGGGTCTGTGACCAGTCGACATCGAAGATCGTCGTCTCTTCCTTCTTTTTTGCCGAGTCCTTGATTGCCAGGTAGCCGTTGTCTCGCAGCCAGGTATTGAGGTGGAATTGGTGTGCAAACTGAGCAAAACCATGATCCGAGCAGATCAGTACCAGGGTGTTCGGGTCTTCTGCCGCGGGCAGGACCTTCCCGACCAACTTGTCCATCTCCTCGTACAGATGATGGAGATAGCCTGCGTAGCGGATGTCAGACTCTGCATGTTTGGGGTGCGTCTTGTCCATATTGCGCCAGAGCATGTGCGTGTCCTGGTCGGTGGAGGAGACGTAGAAATAGAACAGACCCTCGTCAAAGCGTGAATAGAGGTGGTCGAACAGCTCCATTCGTTCCTTGAGGAGGATTTCCGCCTGCCCGACGTACTGTCCGTCATTGAGAATGCCGTAGTCGAAGGCCTTGGTGTCGCAAGGAAGCCCCTTGGTCCAGAAGGCGCCGATATCGCGCGCAATCTCGGCGCCCAGTTCCTTGGGATAGGTCACCGGCGCGGCCTGGTCGGTGGGGTCGATGTTGATCGGCGTGACGTAGAGCTTGAAATGGGGCTTCAGTTCCTTGACCAGGAACCGTGCATTGCCCCGGGCACTGGCGACGAAGGGTATCAGCTCGAAGTCGACCGGAATCCAGTCGGAATACTCACCGACGTTGAGGATGACTGTGCGGCCCTGGATTTCCAGGCGGACGACGTTACGCTCCGAGTCGATATAGACCGTGAAGGGCGCCTTGGCCTTGCTTGCGTGAGGA
>JAOZPW010000395.1 GCA_029932545.1 Thermoanaerobaculales bacterium
CAACGGCAGGGACGGGCCGTTCAACCCGGTCCAAGGCGATTTGTGATCAAGGCGGGGACATCGTCCCACGCCCTATCGTCGCCCTGCCAGGAATCTGGGCCCTGGGAGCTGTCGACCTTCGGAATCCAGCACGTAGCCAGATCTGCGACACCCGGGTCTTCCCGGAACTCGGGATCCGGTCCAGTCGCCAGAAGAAGAAAGGGTCTTCGATCCCGGATTCTGCAGAGCAAATCATGAAGCCTGAGGATCTCCTTCATCGAGTCCTCGTTCCGGACCAGGACGATTGCACGTCTGGAGTTCAGGGCTGACAACAGCCTGGCCGAGCGACGTCTGATCCGCCGAATACCCGCCGAATAGTCCTCCAGAAAGACCGGATTGCCGTCCTCAACCGGAATGCAATAGGAGGGGTCGTGTCGCCGCCTGTTGGTGAGGAACTGATCCAACCACCTGATCAGACAGGGATCACACTGCGAGTTGAGTCCTGGGGAAGACTCCTCAGTCGCCTGATGGTTTTTCGGATCTATCGGAAAATCGTGGGCCGTTCGAATCCGATATCGCTGATCCCGCACAATCCAAAACCCCCTGTGTTGTCCGAAGATCTTCAGGTGGGATCGATCCATCATGGCGTCGAATCCGTGTTCAAGCAGATCGTACAGCCCGGAGGCATCGTCGCTGCCCATCCAATCCAGCGGTCCCGCACACAAACGCAAACCTAGCCTGCGAAGCTGGTATGCGGTCGCGCAATAACGGCCCAAGCTGAAGATCACCGGATTGGTCACAACCGAGACATTGTAGGAGGTATTATCTCAGGCGGTCAATGACTCCCTGTGCCGTTTGCACGGCCATCCGTTCGTTCTCCACCGAACGCTCGGTAAATCAAGGGCCTCAGCCTCCCAGCTGTTTACTTCAACGGGAATCGCTGATTATACAAACGAATGACGATCTCGGTCAGATCAGCTTCCTCGGCAACATAGATGATCGGCTGGCCCTTGAGAACCAAGATGGCATCGAAGCCGTTGGCTTTGCCGTAATCCGACGCAACCGTGCCGACCTTGATCGCGACCTCCGCAAGATATTCCTCCTGCTTAGCCGACACCTCGCGCTCGAAGTTCCTTTTGGCATCTTCGAATGAACGACGGGCTGCCAACTCATCACGACCCAGGCGATCGAGGGTTTCCGGCGACGCAATCGACCGCTGCTTGGCGATCTGCTGCCGTATGTCGGTCACAACGGCCGCTGCGGCCTCGACGGTCTTTTGTTGACCCTCCGCCCAGGCTGCCAACTCTTTGACCTTCGCCTGGCCCTCTTGGACCTGCATTACCACCTTCTCTGCATCAACAAAACCGAGCTTCCCTGCCGACGCCGGCCCCACAGCCGCCACCAACGCCATTACCACGAGTATTCCTGTCATTCGCCGCATCTCAAGCCTCCCATCCATCATCAGAGGCGGATTGTAGCAGGAGACACCGGAGGGAGGTCGGCTACCGCTTCACCTCGGAACCTGAAGGGCGTTCGATTCCATAATCGCGGATCTTTCGCCACAGCGTCACCCTGGACATTCCCAACCGGTCGGCAGCCTCCTGCATACGCCAGTCGCACCGGTCGAGAACCTCAGTCAAAAGGCGGCGCTCCAAGGTCCCAAGCGGGTCATCGGTCTCCAGGGCACGATCGATGAAGAGGGCCTGCGGTGATGCCTGAGGGAGATCACTTAACTCAAGGTGGCGATCGGCGACGGCAACAGCCGCAGGCAGAATTTCCGCCACACCGTCAAGACCACGATCCAGAGCAATCTCGCCCAACCGCCCCAGTGCCTCGGGACTGACCTTCAGATCCTCACGATACTGTCGAACCCAGGCCACAATTTGAAGAGGAAGGTCATCCTGGAATGCATCAGGGGACGGCAATTCGACGATCTCGACCTCTCGATCCGAGGACGACGGCTGAAGACCGTTGACGTCCGAAACCCCAAAGATGCGCCGCCACCCCACCGGAAGATCCCTTTGCCGGAGTGACGAGGCCTGCCCGTCATCGGCAAAACACATGCCCGGCGGCACCGACAGACAGTCGGCATCAGAGGCAGGCCATACGAGAAACTGGTCATCGTCCAGACCGGTCATCCGATGCAGCGTTCTTGCAACGTCCTGCCGGGCTGACCGTTCACCAACCAAGATCACATCCGACGATCCGGCAGCAATCCGAGCCAGCCGCCGTTTCAAGTCCTCCGCCTCTGACCCCCTGCCGGCGAGAAAGAACCCTGGGTCCACACCTCGTTCCCGGAGGACTTCGACCGCACCCGAGAAGTCTCCATCCGAGTCGAAAAGTGGCAATACGGTCACCCAAAGCGGGACAGCCCTTCCGTCACGAGCATGGTAAACAGTTTCAAAATCACGGACTTCCGTCCAGCCTTGCTCGAGTGCAAAAGTCAGAGGGCACGCAATCCCACAATCAACACCATTGGTATTGAGTCGGCAACGCCCACTGACAGTTTCGCCTTCGGAGAAACCCAGGAGTTTCCGGGCACGATTGTTGACGAACTGAAGTTGGCGCTCGTCATCCATGACGATGATGCCGTCAGAGACGCTCGCAAACACCTCTCGCCACTTCGCCCCGAAGGCTGCACTCAGTACATCATCTGCCATCAGGGATGGACAACACACAAAGGGCGCAGTTCATTCACCTGGGGGGGAAAATAGCTGATAGCTCCCGACAAAGTCGGGCTATCTCTCGACCTCGAATGTAGAGTCACTTTCGACAATGGCCTCGGGTTCGGCGAAGTAAAGGGCAGTCTGGGCCACGGGAACGAACATTGTGTGTGTCCCGCCCTTGACAGCCACCTCCAGGTGATAAAAACCCTCGGAGTTCACAGCAATCAGCTTGGCCGTCTGACCTTTGGCGTCAACCAATGAGCAGTAGAACGAAACCATCCCAGGTATTTCCATGATGCCTCCCAAAACGATATCTCTGAAACCACTATAGCGTAGGCCCGGGAGAAAGAGGGGGAGCAGGGGAGCAGGGGAGC
>JAOZPW010000396.1 GCA_029932545.1 Thermoanaerobaculales bacterium
CGGTCGAGAACGAGCGCAGCCGGATGATGTCTGAGGATGTAACGGCGGGCTAGGAGCGCGCACCGTATTGGGCCCTTGAAGGTGGAATTCTGTTTCAGGGTTGCCGAAATGGGCCAATCCGGGGTTTCCGGAGGGGAACGGGCTAATCCCCCGCGCCGAGGCACGGGGGATTAGGTTGACCCCTGAACTTCCTTGCGTCAGCTTCTCGGAAACGTGATCTGAGCCTGTGCTGCCGCAAGGCGTGCGATCGGCACGCGGAAGGGTGAGCAGCTGACGTAGTCCATGCCCGCCAGATGACAGAACTCGACCGAGTTGGGCTCGCCTCCATGCTCGCCGCAGATTCCGACCTTGAGGTTGGGCTTGATTGAGCGGCCCTTTTCGATAGCCATCTGCACCAGGCGCCCGACGGAGTCGCGATCGAGGACCTGGAATGGATCAACCGGCAGGATCTTCTTGTCGAGGTACTCGGGCAGGAAACCACCGATGTCGTCGCGCGAGAAGCCGAAGGTCATTTGGGTCAGGTCGTTGGTGCCGAAGCTGAAGAACTGTGCCGTCTCGGCGATCTCGTCAGCGGTCAGGCAAGCCCTGGGAATCTCAATCATGGTGCCGTAAAGGTGCTCGATCTCGTCGACGCTGAATTTGGCGCAGACCTCGGCGTGCACGGCCTTGGCAAGTGTCAGCTGGTCTTCGAGCTCTTCCTTCATGCCGACGACCGGGACCATGATCTCGGGATCAATGGTCTTGCCTTCATTGCGGAGTTCGATGGTTGATTCGAGGATCGCCCTGAACTGCAGGGCGGAGATGGCGGGGAAGGATACGCCGAGGCGCACGCCGCGGTGGCCCATCATCGGGTTCATCTCATGCAGTTCTTCGGAGCGGCGGTCGAGGTCGTCCATCGACATGCCCAGGGCTTCGGCCAGCTTGGTGCGCTCGCCTTCGCTGACCGGTACGAACTCGTGCAGGGGCGGGTCGAGCAGTCGGATGGTCACCGGCATACCGGCCATGACGTCCAGGGTTGCTTTCATGTCTTTCTTAACGAAGGGGTAGAGTTCATCAAGGGCCGCTTTGCGGTCGGCCTCGGTGTCGGCCATGATCATTTTTCTCAAGAGGAAGAGCGGCTCTTCAGAGCCTGCGCCGTAGAACATGTGCTCGGTGCGGAAGAGGCCGATACCTTCGGCGCCGAAGCCAACGGCGTTCTTCGCATCTTCGGGGGTCTCGGCGTTGGTCCGGACCTTGAGCACCCGGAAGGTGTCCGCGATCTTCATGAATTTGACGAATCGTGGGTTCTCGGTTGCATCGATCATGTCGAGTGCCCCGGCGTAGACCGTGCCCTTGGTGCCGTTGAGGGTCAGAATGTCGCCTTCCTTGAACTCCCGGCCGTCGATTGAGAGCGTTCTGGCGCCAAGGTCCATCTCGAGATCGCCTGCCCCGACGATGCAGCACTTGCCCCAGCCACGAGCGACCAACGCTGCGTGGGAGGTCATACCGCCACGGGCAGTCAGAATGCCGATAGCCGCACGCATGCCTTCAACGTCTTCGGGATTGGTCTCTTCGCGGATCAGCAATACGGTTTCGCCGCGGGCTGCCCACTTAACGGCATCGTCGGCCGTGAAGACGATCTTGCCGACCGCACCACCTGGACCGGCGGGCAGGCCCTTGGTCAGGATGTCGGCCTTGGCCTCCGCTTCCGGGTCGATGATTGGATGGAGCAGCTCGTCGAGCTGGGCAGGAGCGACCCGCATGACAGCGGTACGCTCGTCGATCATGCCTTCCGAGATCATGTCCATTGCCATGTTGAGGGCCGCTGTGCCGGTGCGTTTTCCGGTTCGGGTCTGGAGCATCCAGAGGTGTCCATCCTGGATGGTGAACTCGATGTCCTGCATGTCGTGGAAGTGGTCTTCCAAACGGTTTCGAATACCGACGAGTTGCGAGTAGGTCTCGGGCATCGCCTCCTGGAGCGACGACAGGTGACGGTTCTGGTCGTTCTTGGTGTCGTCATTGAGAGGGTTTGGCGTGCGGATGCCTGCAACGACGTCTTCGCCCTGTGCGTTGACCAGCCACTCACCGTAGAATTTATTGTCACCGGTGGCGGGGTTGCGGGTGAAGGCAACGCCGGTCGCCGAGGTGTCGCCCATGTTGCCGAAGACCATCGCCTGGACGTTGACGGCCGTGCCCCACTCGCCCGGAATGCCTTCGATGCGGCGATAGGCGATGGCACGTTTTCCGTTCCACGAGGCAAAGACTGCGCCGATGGCGCCCCAGAGCTGCTCCTGGGCATCGTCAGGAAATTCGGTGCCCAGGGTCGAACGGACTTCGGCCTTGAAACGTTCGACAAGAGCCTTGAGGTCACCCTCACTGAGGTCGGCGTCGGAGGCGTAGCCGTTGCTTTCCTTGACCTCTTCCAGCATCCGGTCGAGCTTCTGGCGGATACCTTGTCCCTCTGTGGGCTCGATGCCGGCTGCTTTTTCCATGACGACGTCGGCGTACATCATAATCAGCCGACGGTAGGCGTCGTAGACGAAGCGAGGATTGCCGGTCTTGGCGATCAGACCTGGGATGGTCGCCGAGCACAGGCCGGCGTTGAGGATCGTCTCCATCATGCCGGGCATCGACTGGCGTGCGCCGGAACGGATCGAAAGCAACAGGGGATTGTCAGGATCGCCGAAGGTGGCGCCCATGATGTCTTCCACCTTGGTCAGTGCTGCTTGAGCTTCGGCTTGAAGGCTCTCTGGGTAACTCCGGTCGTGGTCGTAGAAGTAAGTGCAGACATCAGTGGTGATTGTGTAGCCGGCGGGAACCGGGATGCCCAGGCCGGCCATCTCGGCCAGGTTGGCACCCTTTCCGCCGAGCTCATTCTTCATGGTGGTCTCGCCGTCGGCCGAGCCGCCGCCGAAGCTGTAGATGTACTTGGTGTCGCTCATTATTCTCCTCCGTCTATTTGCAATATCGAGAGATCGGCCAGAGTCAGGAAGTCTCGCCCCAGCAGTTTCAGAAGGGCGATA
>JAOZPW010000112.1 GCA_029932545.1 Thermoanaerobaculales bacterium
ACTGACGCCGAGGTTGCGCCCCTGTTTGTATTCGGCGAACTCTTTGGGTTTGAGCGCGGGTCCTCCGAGCAGGTTGACGGCCAACCGGGCTCGGGGTGTTGCCCAACCGCCACGATCTCCTTCGACGAAAGAGCCACCGAGTGTTGCCGATGCACTCATGTAGACGTAGGGCATCGACAGCATCAGATTTGCCGAACGCCCGAACAAACCGAAGGACCGCACGTAGCCCAGGACGATGGTATGGGCTTCAGCTTCCAGGTCTTCGATCGGCGTTGACGGTTCGGTGACAACGTTCCCGGAAGAAAAGACATAGACGAAGGCCAGAGCATTAAGTCCCGTGGGCATGGTTCTGTAGGCGCGAGGTTCGAGTTCCTGGGCCGATCCTGTGGATGTGACCATGGTCATCGAGACCACGATGATGACAAGCCGGACAGCGTCAATAATCTTCATTCAACGTGATTTTCAACTCTGATCGGTGGGTTGAACTTCGATCGGCGCCTCAGGATCCCAACCGCCTCCCAGCGCGCGGTAGAGACGGATCAGGTTTGAAACAGCGTCACCTTCGGAGGCGGCCAATTCGTCCTGTCGGCTCAGGAGGCTTCGTTGGGTGTCCAAGACATTCTGAAAGTTGGTCAAACCGGAACGATATTGCGTCAGGACCAGTTCCAGCGAGTGCTGGGTGGCTTCGACCGAATCCGTGAGATGACTGCGCCGCCTGACTTCGTTGGCATAGGCCACCATCGTATTTTCGGACTCTTCGAGCGCAGAGAGCACGGTCTGTTCGTATGCCGCCAGCATTTGCGCGGTGCGAGCTTCTTCCGCTCGAATTTGGTTGCGGATACGCCCGCCGGAGAAGATATTCCAGCGGATAGGCAGACCAACGTTCCAAGTCAGGCTGCCGCTATCGAAGAAGTCACCACCACTGGTGGATTGTAGACCGAGAAATCCCCCCAGACTGAAGCTGGGGTAGAGGTCCGCCGTGGCCACGCCGATTCGGGCCGTTTGGGCTGCGAGCATTCGTTCGGCCAGTCGTACATCCGGGCGTTGCCGCAGCAGTTCTGCCGGAAGACTGACAATCACGGCGGGAGGCTCATGAGGGACCGGCGCCGGAGTGGCAAGCTCGTCGTGCAGGGCCCCGGGTGATTCTCCCAGCAGCACCGCCAGGCGGTTCAACGAATGGTCGAGCCTTGTCTCGAGGACCGGAATGAGCGATCGTGTGTTGGCGACATTGGACTCGGCTTGTGCGACGTCGAGAGCAGAGACGAGGCCCACCGCAAATCGATCCCCGGTCAACTGCAGCGTCTCTTCTTGACCCTGGACATTGGCCTTTGCCAACCCGATGCGTTCCTGCGAACTGCGTACGCTGACATAGGCCAGGGCCACTTCGGCATAGAGGGACACCAAGACGTCACGATAGGCTTCCACCGAGCCTTGAGTCGTTGCGTCGGCCGCCTCGACCTGACGGCGGATCCGTCCGAAGAGGTCGATTTCCCACGAGGCGCCGACGCCGTAGTCGTGGAGGTTCTGGGCCTCGAACCCACCCGGTGGAGATACAACGGCCCCGGTGCCGTTGTCACTGGCCTGGCTTCGAGATGATTGACCTGACAAATCGACCTGCGGCGCTCCTGCGCTGCCGGCGACGCCGCGGAGGGCTCGAGCTTCCTCGACCCGCCACAAAGCCTCTCGAAGGCCGAGATTGCCCGTGGTGGAGCGGTGGATCAGGTCTTCGAGGACAGGGTCGTCAAACTCCAACCACCAGGTCTGGAGCGTGGCGGTACCGTCACCGATTCCGGTGGTTGCCGCGGTGTGCCAGGCATCGGGTGTCTCAATCTCCGGTTCGACATAGTCCGGGCCGACCGTGATGCACCCGGTTGTTGTGGCGATTGCGAGGGTTGCCAAGACCAAGATGGCTGGTGAGAATGTGCCGTTCCGTCTGTTCATAACTGAAGATGATAGCTGATCACGGACTCAATACTCGAAACTGGAGAGGTGCTTGCGTAATTCGGAATTCTGAACTGAAATCGAAATCGCCTCTTTTATCACCCTGAGCGAGCGAGTTCGACGAGTGAGTCGAAGGGTCCCCACATCAAGTAGGGCTTTGCTCATGCGACGTGCGCGCTCTTTTTTCGGTGGGGATCCTTCGACTGCGCGACCCTTCGGGGCGCTCCGCTCAGGATGACTATTGGGGATTTTTGCAAGAGGCTCTGGAAACTAAAATAACGGCGGAGTCCAGCCGGTCCGGGGAGTTCGCTATCATGTCCTTCCGGTCGCGATTGAGAGCCGACTGGGCGAGGAGGGTGCAGGACATTGACGGTGATTGCTTTATGACGAATACAACACACGACGGACCCCTGGAGGGGATCGTTGTTCTTGACCTGGGTCGTATGCTGCCCAGCGCGGTGCTTGCCCGCCAGTTGCTGGACCTTGGCGCCAGGTTGATCAAGGTCGAGGATCCCAATGGCGGGGATCCGATGCGCCAGATACAGCCTCTTGTCGGCGGTATGGGCGCCGCCTTTGCCGCCCTCTATCCCGGGGCTGAAAGTGTCGCCCTGGATCTCCGCAACGCCGAGGGGGCAAGCCGGTTGCGGGCCATGGTCGAAGAAGCCGACGTAGTTGTCGAGACCTTCAGGCCGGGGACGATGGAAAAATGGGGTCTCGGGGCAGAAGTGCTGTGCGGCCTCAATCCTCGGCTGATCTACTGTTCGATGTCGTCATGGGGAAGAGGGCCGGTTGGATCAGGAAAAATCGGGCACGACCTCAATTTTGTTGCGGCCACGGGGGCACTGGATCTGGTCAACACGACCGAGGTTCCTGCGCTGCAGATGGCCGATGTCGGTGCTTCCTTGCTGGCCTCCTCGGCTATTCTTGCGGCTCTCTTTCAGAGGGAACGAACCGGGCGAGGCGCGGTGATCGATCAGCCTCTGGTCAGCGGGACCGTTCCGATGCTCGCATGGGCCTGGGCGGATCGGGCGGCCGGGGGCGGCGTATTGAGTACACTCCTGTCGGGTCGATGGCCCTGCTACCGGCGCTATCATTGCGGTGACGGTCTGGAAATCACAGTATCGACCATCGAGCCCAAGTTCTGGATTGGGTTTTTGTCGATCTTGGACCTGGAAGAACTGGCTCTGGCCGGGACGGATGACGGGGAGGAGGGTTTGGCTGCGGTTGGGAAAATCGAAGAAGCCCTCTCAGCTCGACCGAGAGCCGAATGGCTGGTGTCGTTCAAGGCCGCCGGACTCCCTGTAAGCCCAATTTTGGACCTCGATCAGGCCCGGGAGGATGGCCGCCTTCATGAAGCCGGTCTGGCCGGCGAGGTCAGAACCGCGGATGGCGGTACCCTGCCGGCTCTGGGACCCTTCATCCCGTCCCTGGGCCGGACGCCCGATCGAGCGGCCCCCCGGCTCGGCGAGCACAATACGGCGAAGGGAGAGGGAAAGACCCCATGAAGGTGGTATGGCCCAGCGTGTTGCGATCTATCGGGTTTGCTGCGGGCGCCGGTGTCGTTCTGGCATTGGCCTTGCCGGGCCTCAACTGGTGGCCCCTGATCTTTATGTTTCCTGCACTGTTCCTGGAGAGTCTGCGGACGCCGATGCGATGGTGGTACGCGGCACTGCTTGGGTGGTTTGCGGGAATGGTGCACTGGATGGTGGCATCCCAATGGGTCGTCGATGTTTTGGCGGGGTTCGGTGGGTTTTCGGTCGTTGGCGCCTGGGGTGGGTTGATGGTGATGGGACTGTTCCTGGGTTCGACCTGGATTCCGGTGGCTGTTTTGACGGCGGTTGTGTCACCGCGATGGCGGGTGCTGGTTTTTCCGGCGGCATGGATTCTGGCCGAGGTGGCCCGTCGCTATCCGCCCTACCTCTTTCCGTGGAATACGACCGCCAGCTGCCTTGCAGCAACACCGAACATGCTGCCGTCGCTTTCGGTGTGGGGTGCGACCGGTCTGGGGTGGGCCTTGATCGCTCTGGGAACCGGGGCGTGGGCCCTGGGTTGGGAACGGACTCGCCGACCAGGCTTTTTATTGATTGGTGGGGCGGGCGTTGTCCTGTGTGCTGCGACCGTGGTGGCGCCAGGCACGGAATTTTCAGGGGAGGGGCTGACGGTTGCATTGGTCCAGCCGGGAACGACTCTGGAGGAGCGATGGAATCCCGATCTATGGCCGGAAACGACTGAAAAAGTCTGGGCCCTGTCGCGGGCCGCCTCAGTCCAGAATCCGGATCTGATCCTGTGGCCGGAAAGCGCGATGCCATTTCGATTTGACACGGATGCTGCGTACCGTCAACAGATTTTAGAGTTTGCCCAAGGGGCGGGTTCGGCCGTCGTTCTCAATTCGGTGGGCCGGACGGCGGAAGGGGGATACACAAACTCCGCCTTTGCCCTCAAACCTGACGGTGGCGTCAGTCGATACGACAAGGTGCGGCTGGTGCCGTTCGGCGAGTATGTGCCGCTGTGGGGCCGTTTGATTGTCTCTGATTCCCTGGTGCGCGAGGTCGGCGCCTTCACTGCGGGGACCGAAACTCGTCCGTTGGATGCAGGTATTCCACTGGGTTTGGCGGTCTGTTACGAGATCGTCTTTCCCAACGTTGTGGGTAGCCAGGTTCGGGCCGGCGCCGAGGTCCTGGCGACGTTGACCAATGATGCTTGGTACGGTACCAGTTGGGCTCTGGATCAACACTTCGCACAGGTAATTCTCAGGGCTGTGGAGACCCGCAGGTGGGTCATCCGAGCCGCACTGACCGGTATTTCGGGGGCGGTTGATCCTTCGGGCCGGGTCGTTCAGCGTCTGGAAGCCGGGAAGCAAGGGGTGTTGGTCGCGGAGGTTCGTCCGGCGGTCGGGCTGACGCCTGCGGTGCGTTGGGGTGACTGGTGGGCATGGGTGTGTTGTGCGATGCTCGGTGTGGCGATGGTCCTGAAGTGGCGTACCGGTCGCCGGAATGCTGATTAAGTACAATCCAGGAATGGGCTGGATCGAAAGGATCATCGAAGATCGAGGCGGCGAGGTGGGTTTTGCCGAGTTCATGGAGTTGGCACTCTATGATCCCGACCACGGCTATTACAGCGGATCGGAACCCCGGTACGGGCGGCATGGTGACTTCTTGACGGCCCCCACGGCCTCTCCCTGGTACACCAGAGTTCTAGCCGCTTTTTTGGTCCATTTGGCAGATCGGGTGGGGCAGGTGTCGCTGGTCGATCTCGCTGCGGGTGACGGGAGCCTACTGGCGGGCGTATCGCAGGCTCTTGGTGAGAAGGAGACGGAGGTTCTCGGCAGGCGTGTTGCGGTCGAACGATCTTCAGCAATGCGGGATCGTCTGGTGCACCGGTTACCGGCGAAAGTCGAGGTTGTTGAAGACCTCGTTGAGGCCGAACAAACGTCCGGTCCGGTGGTTGTCCACGCTTCGGAGCTCTACGATGCCCTTCCTGTTGAAAGAGTCATCGCCGGTCCTGAGGGGCTGAACGAACTCCAGGTTGCGGTGGTCGAGGGTACGTTGACCTGGAGGGAGAGACCTGCCGGAGAAAATGTGGCGGCCTACTTTCGTGACCATGGAGTTCGGTTGGAACCGGGGCAGGTCGCCGAAGCCTGCCTGGGGGCGCAGGATCTCCATGGGCGTCACCTTCAGTGGGCGGGTGATGATGCCCTGATGTTGACCCTGGACTACGGGTACGAGGCCCGGCGGCTCTACGATGCCCGTGGCCGTGGCCAGGGGTCGCTTGCCTGTTATCGCCGGCATGTGTTGTCCAGGGATCCACTGGAGAGTCCGGGGCAGCAGGACATTACTGCCCATGTCAACTGGGATGACCTCCGTTTACTCGCTCGGGCGAACGGCTGGCAGGAAATCGGACTGTTGCCTTTGGCTGAGTTTCTCATCAGGGCGGGTCTGGCAGAGGTTGCCGAAACCCTCGATCTCGGCATGGAGGCGCCGATGGATGCGCGAACCATTCGGGAACGTCAGGAAATGAAGCGTCTCCTCGATCCTGAAGGCATGGGTTCCGACCTCAAGGTGCTGATTCAGGGTCGGGGTCGCATGGGAGCTCTCGGTTCTCAGCTCGGGCGCATGCAACACTCGAGGAAAACGCCACCAAGAGGATAGATAGCCACAAAAAGGCACGAAAAGGCACGAAGAAAAATATGATTAAGGCAGAGCAATTGGTCATATTTCTTTATAAAGAAATAGGTTAACTTCTTCTCGTTTCCCTTTTTTGTGCTTTTTCGTGCCTTTTTGTGGCTGCTCTTCTTGAGGCTTTTTGCAAGAGGCTGAGCTTTCAGCTCGACAGTTAGCCCGCATTGCGACGCCGGGAGTATTGCACGGGTCTATTTCGTAATGACGATGTCGCTGCCGCCGTTCCAGGAGGCAAGATTGCCGGAAATCCGGGAGCGGAACTCCACGCGCTTGTAGCCGGCAGGTTCAATGATCTTCCGGACGGAGTCGATGGCCTCAGATTTTTCATACCGGTCGCAGGCGATCCACTCTCTTTCCGACACGACGATCAGGAGGACCGGTGATCGGTTGATGACCTGTTCGATCCCCGGGATTTTCGGAAAGTCTTCGACCGAAAAATCCTGAAGCTGGTGGGATCGGCTCAGCAACAGGTTTGTGACGACCGCCCCGAGAACAAGGATGAGAACGGCCAAAACGAGATGTTGACGCCCTTTGTCGGAATTGGCCGGCGGAGAGGGGGTGGGAGTTTTTGAAGTTTTGACCGGATGACGTGTCGCGCCGGAGGTAGCACCCGACGAATCCCACTGGTAGACGAAGCGATCTTGTTCCGGAGTTTCCTCCAGTTCGACCGCTTTACTCTTGACGGCGTGCTCGACCTCGTCGATGAGTGAGGTCAGGCGGCGCCAGGAATCATGCACTTCGTCGGCCGCGTCCATCTCACCTTCATCTCTCAATTTGCGTATCCGGATCGTCATCGCGTGGGAAATGCGATAGCCGAAATCGAGTCCCTGTTCAAGACGGTCCTCGGCGGCCGTCTTCTTGGAACCTTCGCTCTTCTCGGCTTTCCGCCGGGCTACCGCGATCAGGATCTCCATGCCCAGAGCATCGAGGAGCAAGAGGTGGTGCGGTTTTTCCGGTTCGAGGTTCTCGGCCGCTCTCAAGGCAAGAGCTTGATCCAAGGGGGATACCAGAATGCTGGTGTCGCCGATTGGAAAAGAAATCGAGTGTTCCTTGGGGCCTTGGTCCGTGACTTTCGAGGCCAGTTTGAGCAGGTAGGGCTTGATCAGCGGGCGCCATGTCGGTGTATCGGCGGCAGGTGGATAGGGACTGGCTGAGGGCAGCGCCTGATCGCGAGTGTTCTGATCTTCTGACATCAACCCAGCTTCCTCGCTGCCTTGGTTTGAAGCATCGGCGGGGGAAATTGGGTTCTCACCTGGCCCTCTATTCCGCCTGTGTTCCCTCGGGCCATTGTACCAGCTGGTTGTCGACGTATACGATGTCGTCCTTGAATCGGGTGATCCGGCCCATCACGTAGGGTGTGTCCGCCGTTCGATTACTCCCGTAACTCACCGCCGTGTATCGGGATCCATCTCCGCCGCACTGGTAGCCGAAGAGGTTACTCCACCCGTCGTTCATCGGTAGTTTCCCAAGATGGGGGACCAGGGCCATGTGGTTGGTGTCTCCAAGGACGGGGAAGTGGCCGTGGTCAATGCTGTAAACCGTCAGGGCGATGATGATGGTGCGAAGGTCGGCAAAAGACCTTTTCTGCCTCGCCGCTTGCAGTGATTGCAACAGATTTGGGATTGCAATGGCGGCAATGATTCCGATGATTGCTACAACAATCAGCAATTCAATCAGGGTGAATCCGCGGTTCGTTCTTCTCATGTAGCCTGACATCAAAACCCCCCTCACACCACTCCTTTTGCCGCGTCCTCATGTCTGAGCGCTCGGTGGTGGTCAGTACCCCTCTTGTTTATCCTATGGGATCTCATTATCAGCGTCAAATATGGGAATCATCGTGCCATTGTCCCACCGGTACATATCTCGGTCCGGGTAGCACCACTCGAGCCCCAGGGTCTCGCCGAGGTCGGCGGCATACAGGGGAACGGTGTGATCGGTGTCCATCCCAAGCCAGGGAGACGCTTCGGCCCACCCTCGCCAGTTGTCTTCCGGGAAAAGGACCAGTGAACATTCGGGCAGAGCTGACGCGGCTTCGGTCATGTCGGTCGAGACATCGTTGTAGCCACGGTAGAGCGAGAGGCGAGCGGGAATGGCTGCAGTGGTACTCAAGATCAGAAGGCCAAGGAGAACGGCTGCGGTCGGCCATGTACGTTTCTCTTTCGCTGCGAGGATTTGAGCCCCTCGCGCCGTCAAGACCCACGTTATGCCGCAGGGTACGAAAAGGTATCTCGGCCCGAAACCATGGAGCCCTGTCGCCCGAGTACCGAGGTGGGCCAAGACGACCGCGACGGCAACGGCCGCAAGCAACTGGTCCTCCCTGGTCGACTGACGGGAGAGAAAAAGAACTGCCACGAAGGCGAACGGCAAGGCCAGAGATACGGATCCTCCAAGCCACGGCCACCCCCATCCGTGAACGACCGGTCCTAGAGATGCCACCAGTGTGTCAAGGTTTCGGATACCGAATGCCGCGTGCCGGAGTGAATACATCGAGCCCTCGGCCAGGGCGTAGGGGAAGGTCCAGGGAGACCCGGTGATGGCATCGTTGGCCAAGAGTATCGGCAGGCTTGTTGTGAGACCACCGAAGATCAGCCACAGTCCGTCTCTCCACCGGCGTCGTCCGGCCAACGTCTCACCCAGATGGAAGAGACCGATGGGGAGAGCTACGGCGACTGCAGTCAGCGGTCTCATGCCGAAGGCCAGGCCGAAGGCGATGCCTGCACCAACCCATCGCCATCTGGTGGTTTGGCGAGGCGGAGGCAGGCAGAGGAGGATGGCCGCCAGGAGCAGTGTGGCGCTCCCTGCGTGAGGCATACGGGACCCGAAAAGCAGCAGGGCAAGGGGTGAGGCCAGAGCGGCTGCAGCTGCGGCAAGTGCGGTCCACCGACCGCCCAGTCTGAGGCCGAGAAGGGCGATCAGGAGGATGTGGGGGATTCGGAGGAGGGCCGGCGCCAACCACGGGGCCCCGATGGCGATTCCGGGTGCGAGGAACAACGGCCATGCCGGAGGGTAGTGGCCGATCCAGCGCCCACCTCGGACATAGGTCAGGGGAACGGCGAAGTGGTCCGAACACGGTGGTTCGACGCCGGTTAGATGGCCGGACAGCAACCATCGCCCCTGCAATAGGTAGACGACTTCGTCCGGCAAATGGGGGAGGTTGTCGAAGATGTCGACGGCGGTCCAGACGGCGAGACCGGCGCCGATCAGGGCCAGCAGGATGACTGCGGTGACGAATATTGCGGTGGGCACCGGGGGGGCGCCTTCGTTCTTGTTATTTCCGAATCGGGAAATTATCGACCACAGCGCCAACAACAACGCCCCACCCGCGATGGCGTGGAGTACGGTGGCCATCGCTGCGCCCAGGCGGCCCAATGGCTGGGGGTCCAGTGAGCCCGAGGCCAGGACATGTCCCTGATCGTCGAGGATCAGAAGGTCATTGTTGAGCAGGCCCCGCCGAAAAGCGCAGGAGATCCCGGGGGCGCCGCCCAGTGTCAGGATCAGGTGCTGATGGTGGCGGCCGGTGATCGTGCCGCGCAGGGTGAACTCCGAGCCCAGGTCGGCCGGTGTCGAAAAGACGGTGGCGGTTGGTGCCGCCTCGTCAACCCACCAGTCGCCGACGGCCTTGGTTGGCCCACGAGGGAATGAGAATCGGCCTGGCAGCCGCCAGTGATTGACAGTTCCTTCAGGGGTTATGGCCTCAAGAATGCCGCCCCCAGTCGGGTGCATCCCGGCCTGGGCCGTGATCGCAATGGAGTCTATGCCGGAAATCTCGGCCTGAGCGGAAATGGTCGTGCTTCCAACCATCCACTGGATTCGGCCGTTCCACGCGGTGACCTCGAGAGTAGTCTTCAGGTCGAGAACGCCGGCCATCAGCCACGCCGCCGTTGCCAGGGCGAGGAGTCCTGCGGTCTTCCGCCACGCACCCTCCCTCATCGATTGCCTCATCGTGATCTCACGGGGTTTGCAGGTCCATGAGTCCGAGTTCACGCAGGAGGTAGACCAGCCCAAGAGTCCATTCCTCGCTGCTCTCATCGTGGAGGAAGTCGCCCAGGTTGGCATGGATTCTCTTGACTGCGACCGACTTGAAAAACCCCCGTATCCAGACGACATGCGCTTTGAATACGTCTGCCATGCCGCCACCGGCCACTTTGTTGATCAAGACATAGTCGCCGAAGGATCTCAGCTGCAACGTTCCGGTCATGCTTTCAGTGTACTTGAAGCGAGAGGACCGGTGAGGTCACGAGTGTTTTTGAGTCACCGCTCTTTGGGTTCGGTGGGGACCATTCTTGGACCGCCGCTAGCCACCCTCGGGCCATCCACAACATTGATGACCTGGTTGATGTCTTTTGGCAGGTTGCCGCTGAGCAGAATTACGGTACAGATTGTTCGGCTGTTTGGAGCGATCGTGAAGGGGTTGGCTCCTTGGTACACATTCGGGTCTACAAAGACCTTGACGTTTTCCCCGGTTGTGTTGACATATTGGATGGTCGTTCCTGTATACACCTCCCACTGAATATCAGTGTCTGGGTAAACGAAGTAACTCCCGTCCTGGTATGCAATGGTGATCGTGAAGTCCGCCGGTTTACTGCTGGATCCAATCGCTAAACTTGCCATTCTCTTCCCCCTTTTCAGTGTTCCTAGTCAGACTCGGCACGTTAATTCGCACCGGTCTTCAATGCCTGGTACCTCGGGTCGGCAATCAGGCTTCGAAGAGTTGGTCTGTTGTCGAATCTGGCCGGTTGTATACCCCCGGCGTTGAATGCCTGTTCGATCCACTTCAGGGCCGCTTCCCGATCGCCGAGACCTTCGTAGGTCTCACCGATCGCAGCAAGGATAAGAGGATCGGTGGGGTCCAGGCTGATCGCCTTTTCGAGGCAATGTCTGGATTCGTCATGATTATCCAGGCTGGAGTGGTAACCGGCCAGATCGCTGAGCAGTTCCGGGTCGTCCGGTCGGCTTTTGAGTTCGATCTCGCCCAATTCGACGGCACGTGTGAAAGCCGCCTCTGCCCTTTCCGGTTGCAGGCTGAAGGCAAATGAGAATCCGAGATTCCCCCAGGTAATGTAGAAAGCATCGTTGAGTTCAAGCGCCTTTTCAAACATTGTCGCTGCGTCGGCAAACCGTGCCTCGTCGAAATGCAGGGTTCCGAGGTTGAGATAGCTGTTCTCGTTTGTGTCCGGATTGAGCCCAATGGCGCGTTCAAAATTTGCCTGGGCCGCAACGGTGTTTTCGAGGTAGAAGTTGGCGATGCCGGTGCGGAGGAGCGTGTTTCCGCCGATATCCCTCAGCATGTTGCC
>JAOZPW010000397.1 GCA_029932545.1 Thermoanaerobaculales bacterium
CTTTCAGGATCGTTCAGGAGGATGTCGAGAGGATGGCCGCCGCCGTTGCCGTTGCGACCCTTGTCATGGCGCTGGTTGGCTTGGCTGTCGTTGGGGTCGGTGTTCTTGGGGTGATTCATACCTTTGCCCTGCTTATAGAGGGAAGGCGGCGAGAAATTGGGATCCTCCGCTCAATTGGGGCTTCTGGATTGCACGTGTCCCTGCTGTTCCTCAGTGAGGCCGCTTTGGTTGGGCTCGGTGGGGGCGTGCTGGGTGTCGCCTGTGGCGTAATCCTGGGGCGGTTCACGGATTCCCTCTTCTTGGGTTCTTTGCCCGCACTTGCGTGGATTCCGAAGACTTTGTTTTTGTTCGGACCGGGTTTGTCGGTGGCCGTTATCCTGCTGACAGTTAGCGCGGCCGTCGGCGGTGCTGCCCTTCCCGTGTGGCTGGCACTTCGAAATCGCCCCGTGGATATGCTGTGAGAACGAGAATGAGTCGCCATCCGAAACGGTGACTTATTTGAGACAGCATCTTGTTTAACGAGAAATAATTTGACATCGACGAGTTGACCCGCCTAGAGTCGTGACAGGGTAAAAAAACCTTAAGCGTTCGAAAACGAAAAGGAGGATGTCATGGCTCGGAGGGACCTGTGGGAAACGCCGTCGATGGAACCTGTCGGCGAAGGCGTTGATCGAAGAGATTTCACCAAGGTCTGCCTGATGGCGGCCGCAGCAGTGGGTCTGTCGAATTCGGCGGGTCTGAAAATGGCCGAGGCCGCGGAGCAAGGCCTCAAACCATCGGTCATCTGGCTACATTTTCAGGAGTGCACCGGATGTACGGAGAGCCTACTGCGGACATCCGCTCCCGGTTTGGCTGAGCTTATTCTGGATCTGATTTCGTTGGATTACCACGAGACGCTGTTTGCGGCTGCGGGACATCAGATCGAAGAGGCACTCCACCAGGCGATGGAGGCCAACGCGGGCAAGTACATCTGCGTTGTCGAGGGTGCCATTCCGACCAAGGACAACGGCATCTACTGTCAGATTGCCGGAAGAACCGCGATGGATATTCTCAAGGACGTAGGTTCGAAGGCGGGGGCGATCATCTCGATCGGGTCCTGCGCGTCGTGGGGTGGTATTCCGTCGGCGGCGCCGAATCCTACCGGTGCCGTAGGGGCCCCGGAGATTCTTCCGGACAAAACGATCGTGACCATTCCGGGTTGTCCTGCCAATCCGTACAATTTCCTCGGGACCGTGCTGCAGTACGCCACCTTCGGAACCTTGCCCGAGTTGGACGATAAGGGCCGTCCGGTGTTTGCCTACGGCCGGACCATTCATGAGCACTGCCCCCGAAGAGCGCATTTCGATGCGGGTCGCTTCGCCAGAGTCTACGGTGACGAAGGCCATCGGTTGGGCTATTGTCTCTACGCGCTTGGCTGCAAGGGTCCCGAGACCCATGCCAACTGTTCTGTGGCTCATTTCAACGAGATTCCCGGAGCCTGGCCGATCGGTATCGGTCACCCGTGTTTCGGTTGCACCGAGCAGGGAGTCGGCTTTACCAAGTTCGTTCATGAGGCGGCGACGCTCCCCGATGGGGCCCATCCGCCGATCGAGCCCGAACATGGCCCGACAAATGCCGGCTGGTACGGAGTCGCTGGTCTTGCCGCCGGCGCCGTGATCGGTGCGGGCATGATGGCATCAAAGAAGATCGCGGATGCCGGGGAGGAGGAATCCTCATGACGATGGATCGCCGCAGCCTGCTCAAGGGTGTGGCGGCAGCTGGGGCAGGCGCCGCAGTTACGGCGTTGCCTCTTGAGGCTTCCACACCGAAACCGGAGATTCCGCCCGACGCCTTCGGCATGTTGTATGACGCGACGTTGTGCATCGGTTGCAGGGCGTGCGTTACTGCCTGCAAAGAGGCCAACGCCATGCCGGGAAATCTTTACAATCCGCCCGAAGATCTTTCGGGTGACACCAAAAACATCATCAAGGTCTGGCATCGAGATCAGCCTGACCAGAGTTACATGAAGGCCCAGTGCATGCACTGCCTCGATCCCGCCTGTGTGCGAGCCTGCATGATCGGCTCGTTCCAGAAGCGCGAGTTCGGTATTGTGACCTGGGATCCTACCAAGTGTATCGGCTGCCGCTATTGCCAGGTTGCCTGTCCGTTTGCGATTCCCAAGTTCCAATGGGAAAAGGCGATGCCGAAGATCGTCAAGTGTGAGCTGTGCAACCATCGGATCAACGACTCAACCGGGAAACCGATGCCCGCCTGTTGCGAGGTCTGTCCTAAAGAGGCCGTCATCGCCGGAGACTATCGGGATTTGTTGGCCGAAGCTCAGCGTCGCATCGACGAGCATCCGGAACGCTATTACCCCGCAGGCGCCCCCAAGATCTACGGCGCCGAGGACGGTGGCGGCACCCAGGTGCTCTACCTTGCCGGGGTTGATTTCGAAAACCTCGGTCTTCCGGATCTGGGTACAGAACCCGCCGGCATTTCGGCCGCCGCGATTCAACACACGATCTACAAGGGGTTCGTTGCTCCTGTGGCACTCTATGGAATCCTCGGGGCCGTGATGTGGCGAAACCGGCGTTCTGGGAAGGAGGAGGAGTGATGGCACATCCTGAAGCTTCACCGGTCGGCGGCCCGCTGCTGACCAAGTCCTACAAGTTCCTCCTGTTCTTCCTTTCGATCTGGGGTGTGGTTTTGATCTGGCGATTTGCCGCCGGAATCGGCGCCGTGTCCGGTTTGAGCGACGGCTATCCCTGGGGTATCTGGATTGCTTTTGACGTAGTCACCGGCACGGCTCTGGCCTGCGGTGGTTACGCTGTAGCGATCCTCTGCTACGTCTTCAACAAGGGCAAGTACCATCCGCTGGTTCGTCCGGCGATTCTGACCTCTGCTCTGGGGTATTCGATGGCTGGTTTTTCGATTGTCATCGACGTTGGGCGGCCTTGGCTGATCCACAATA
>JAOZPW010000113.1 GCA_029932545.1 Thermoanaerobaculales bacterium
TCGAGATGGGAATGCGGGCGCTCGAACGGGCCCGCCGATTGGGCATGGAAACCCGGGGATATTTCATGTTGGGCTACCCCGGCGAAACCAGGGAAGAAATTGAAGAGACCATTCGCCTCTCGTGTCAGTTGCCCTTGGACTGGGCCAGTTACACGATAACAATCGCCCTGCCGGGAACCGACATTCACTCCGATCTCCTGAAGAGCGGGCAGTGGGAGGGAGAGTATTGGCAAGAGTACTCGCGACAGCACTTCTCCGGACCTCCGGGCTATGCTTCGCGGACATTGGAGGCCGATGAGTTGGAGGCGCTGCTTAAGAAGGCCTACCGCCGGTTCTATCTCAGGCCCTCAACCATCGGCCGAAAGCTGGTCAGTCGTCGTCTGTGGCGGGAACTGCCTTCGGTTTTCGGGACCGGTGTGGAGCTTCTCAAACAGCGCGGGCGCCGGCGACCAGAGAGGAAGGCACGCTGAACCATGACAAGTGTGCGGCTTTGACTTTGGAGATCGGTACTCCTGTTCCCCCGGAGCATTCCGAAACTTCACGACGGGCTCTTATCAGGGCCGGCGCGTGGATGGTCCTACTGCTGAGCGTTGCCCTGGGGTTGAGGGTTACCACAATCGCCGCCCGCGGTGATCTGTGGGGCGACGAGGCCATTACTGCGATGTTGATCAGCTATGGCCCGGCCGATCTCATAGCTCGCCTCAGCGTTCCTGGGAATATCGGGGCGACCAGTGTCCAGTGGCATCCACCGGCCTACTACCCTCTGCTTCGCACTTGGGTTGGCGCGTTCGGGAATGGCGAGGTGACTTTGCGTTTGTTCTCAGCCTTCTTCGGTGTTCTCTCTGTGGTGCTGTTGTGGCAGCTGCTGCGGCGTTTTTTCGATCCCACGCTGGCGTGGTTTGGAGCGAGTGCGGCAGCGGTCTCGGCCATGCAGGTCTACTATTCAAGTGAGGCCCGCTACTTTTCGTTGTTTCTCTTTCTGACCTTGGCTTCGTTGTACTTCTTTCTCGAGATCGTGCGCAACGAACGAGGACACATTGCCTACACCTTTGCGACTACCCTGTGCATGTACACCTTCTACTATGGTGCCTTTGTCGTCCTGAGTGAGAATGTGCTCTTCTTTGCCATGGGTGGGTGGCGAGACCGGCGTCGGCTGGGCCTATGGGTGTTGACCCAGGTGGCGTTGGTCCTGGCATTCATCCCTTGGACGCCGGTGCTGCTGGGCCATTTTGGGGCCTATTCTACGATCGACTTCCCCAGCTGGTCGAAATATTTCTCGGCCATGAAGATACCGTTTCTGGAGCTGATGGCGTTCGGTGGCTCCCCACCAATCCAGATGGTGGCGGCCACCGCGTTCGTATTGCTGGTCGGATCTGGAATCCTGTCGCGGTCTTCTCGGCGCCTCCGCACGGCTGCCTTTTGGTTGGCGTGGATCGTGATTCCGATGCTGGCTCACCGGTACACCGGCACCGTCGCCATCAAGACTCGGGCGTATATTTTTCTGGTGCCCGCGATGGCCGTACTGGTTTCCCTTCCGGTGGCAGGTTGGCTCAAGGCGGGTCGTCGGTGGCGAGCCCTTCTTGCAGGTACACTTTACGCGGTATTCCTAGCGGCCAACGTGACGGCATCCGTGCAAACCTGGCAACGAACCCGGGCCGAAAGCTCCTCCCACCCAAGTCTTGCTCAACTGAACGACCTGCTCCGGGAAGAGGCCGGACCCCGTTCCGTGCTGATCCTCAATCGAGGTAAGGCGATAACGCTGGTGAGTTGTTATCTTGACTCGCAGTTTCCGACGGTCGGATTCTGGGCCTACCCGGGGGAAGACCGCAAGGTTCGTGTGATGGACTCCATGGCGCTATTGTCGGAGGTCTACGATGAATTCTGGCTTGTGACCACCCGGGGCAAGGGACAAGCCCCGTGGAGCGATCTCGTAGAGGCACGAGCGCCGGATGCGCTGCGTGTCGAATACCAGTACCTCGTGGTCCAGAGGGTCAGTAGCGATATTTTTCGACAAACACGCACGGAGAGGAACGATGCAGGGTGGCGCACCGGCGATAGGGTTTTGTCACGGGTTGTGCTCCTTGATGAGGATGGCATTTTCGATGCCTTCGTAGAGTTTGCCGAGACGACCCGTGTGCGCCTCGATGTTGTAGCGCAGTTTCCAAACCGACGGCCGTTTTACGGTGTGCTCGAGATGCGCGTGGATGGACGCCAGGTCGCCGAAGAAAAGATCGGTTCTGACTTCGCTGGGTTGTATCACCTTGAGGCAGAACTTGAATCCGGTTCCCACAAGCTCGCGGTGCGTATTCGTGACCCGCAGCCATGAGGGGATTCATGCCGGATTGTCGATCCTCGTACACGCCTTGAGATCGAGGGTCCATGTGAGCATTGGCTTGCGGTAGAAACGGAATTCTCCGGCTCGTTTGAAACCCCAGGACGTCAGTTGGCGGGCGGCGGCGGCGTTGTCGGCATCGGTGGTGATTTTGACGAAATCAGCCCCGCGGCGTGCCAGCTCGTCGAACAAGAGCTTGTTGATCAGGCCGGAAATCCTCTTGCCCCGCAACTCGGGTTCAAACGAGCAGAACATCGACTCGGCGACGATTGTCTCGGTCCCGGCGACGCCGCTCTTGCCGAAGTAGCGAAGGGTCTCCAGCAACGGCCAGGCTACGTTGGGCCGGCGCAGGACGCCCCGGATTGTGGCGGCGCCCAGTGAAAGGGTATGGTCCGAGAGAACTCGGCGCATCATGTGGGGTCCGTTTTCAGACCCAGCGATGAATCCGCGAACCCGGTCTTCTTCGACATAGACCAAACCGATGAAGTTGGGGTTCTTGATCAGGGCTTGATAAAGCCGTCGCAGGAATACTGGGCCCAGTCGTGCCCAGAGACTGTTGCCCATGGCGGCCAGGTGCAGGCGGCACACATCATCGACATGAGCCTCTTCCATCGGGTGCATTCGGGCGAGGATCTCGGGGTCCACCTCGAAGGCGCTGAGGTGTTGTAGCTTCGAAGTTGTCGTTGTCATAATCCTCCGGAAGAGCTGAGGCGAAGACTCAGTTCTCTTGAGAACTCCGGGTTTCGTGATCGATCACCGACTCCAGCTGTGTGATCAACTCAGGAATATGTTCCTTGACGATTTCCCAAACGGTTTCGTCCTCGATCCCGAAATAGTGGTGGGCCATCACATCACGGGCGCGACCGATTCTTCGCCACTCGACCTCTCGATGGCGTTCGCGCACATCGTCCGGGATGTTTTTGGCCGCTTCGCCGACAATCTCAATAAGCCGAACGATCGCGTGGTAGGCCATACCGTGCTCAACGAAGGTCTCGAAAGGCAGCCCATCGGCAAAACTGACTATCTTTAATGAAGCCTCGTGCATGTCTTTGAGGAAGAGCAGATATCTACGCGACACGGATCGCTTCCCGTTGAATATCCTCCCGCAACTCGTCCCTCAACCCACGAACGGTTACCAGATCGACGGAACCACCCAAGAGCCCTTCGAGAAAGAAAAGCAGGTCCATGTACTGCGAAAAACCGGCCGGCCCCCCAAAGTCAACCAGGATATCGATGTCGCTGGCGGAAACAGCCTCGTCCCGGGCTACAGAACCGAAAAGCCGAAGAGAGACAACGCCAAAGCGTCTCCGAATTTCTTCGAAATATGACCCCAGCACAGTCATGACCTGTTCTCGTCTCATCAGTACTCCATGCCCAGTATAGCCCGAGCCCACGGCAAATTATTGACCAGTTTGAGAAGGTTGCCGCAAAGGTAAACCAAGGTCCGTTCAGTCTTGACCTTCCTCATGCGGGGGAGAGAGCAGAATGGAATTTCAGGTGACTTTTGCCGATTTCCTGATCCAACGATGCGCACAGCGCAGCTCCAGGAGGCTGTTGGGCAGAGGCCAGGGACCAACTCTGCTTCTCGATGACCCTGGTGGCCTATGTCCTACAGGCTCCTTGGCCGGGTCTTACCCTGCTCGTGGGCTCGCTTGATCAGGCTTTTGAAGGCGTCGGTCTGGATTGCCCGATTCTGGGCGGCGAGGAAGCAGCCGAGAAAGTTCTCGTAGGCGATCTCGAAGCTCTCGTCAAACAGGCGGCGCACCAGCTCGATGGCGTCCGGATGGATGTCTCCGAAGGCAGCAACGGTCGTCTTGACGGCCTCATCAAGATCGGACGCAGCACACAGATGGTCGATGACGCCCAGTATTTCCGCCTCTGCGGCCTGCATCCGGCGCCCGGTCATGCCGAAGAATCGAGCCCGTCCGAGGCCGATGAATTTGGCCAGTCGGAAGGTGCCCATGCCGGGAAGGAAGCCGTCCCGGACCTCGTGGAGATGGTAAAAGGACCGGTTGGTTGCCACTCGAGCATCGCAGGTCAGGGCCAACTGCATGCCACCGCCGGCGCACTCTCCGTCGATGGCTGCAATGGTCACCATCGGCAGGCGTTCGATGGTGCGGCACGCCCTTTCCCACCGTGAGAATCCGCGAACATCCGGTTTCTCGTCCGGTGGGAAATCAAGGAGGTCGATTCCGGAGCAGAACGTCTCACCTGAGCCACGGAAAACCACAATCCGATCGGTGGCCTCATCGTCAAGTTGCCGGCACAGTCGTTCGAGTTCCCGCACCATCAGCATGCTGATCGCGTTGCCCTTGTCGGGCCGGTTGAGGGTGATCGTGGCGATGCCGCCTGAGCGTTCGAGTTGAAGTGTTTGCAGTTCCATCCGATTTTCCCTTACCACCGGAGCAGCCCGGTTTCGATCGACACTCCGGGACCCATGGCGATGACGACGCCCCAGTCCCCCTCCTCGGTAACACCCTCTTTCATCAGTTCCTGGAGAGAGAAGAGGAAGGAGGCCGAGGAGATGTTCCCATAGTCGCGCAAGATGGAGTAAGTATGCCTCACGTCATATTCGGTGATGCCGATGTTGTACTTGATGGCGTCAATGACCTTCTTGCCGCCTGAGTGCACGATCCAATGGCTGATGTCACGTTTCTTGAGGCCCCACCGGTCCAAGAGGTCAAAAACCGGCGTCCTGACGTTTTCCCCAATCAGATAGGGCACTTCCCATCCCAAGAAGAATGAGAACTTGCCCTCCTCGAAGTCGAACCGCATTTCGTCACGGGCGGCGTGCACGATGCAGCTTTCGAAGTCCATCACCTGCGGCCCATCCGTGGCGCTCAAGTCTTCGTCCGCAATCACCAGGGCGGCGGCGGCGCCGTCGCCGAAGAGGGAGTTGACGACGCCGGTCCGCACGGTCATATCGAAAACATAGGCTGCGGAACACACTTCGCAGGCGACGACCATCGCTGGCCGGCCGGGGTTGGCGGCGGCGAAGGATGCCGTCGTCAAAAGGCTGTTCATGCCGGCATTGCAGCCCATGCCGACGATGTCGGTGCGGTGGGTATTGGGTCGCATGCCGTTGCCTTCGATGAAGTAGGCGGTCAGGCCGGGGCAGAGGAAACCGGTGGAACTGGCAGCGGCGATGTAATCCAGCTGGTCGGCCCGATAGGGGCTGTTTGCCAGACATTTCCGGATCGCTTCCGATCCAATTTCGAGCGAGATACGGGTGTGTTTCTCCAGGAGTTCGGTTCCGTTTTCATCCGGAACGATGCCGTCCGGTCCCTGTTCGGGGAGCACCAGGTGTCGTTTGTGGATATGACCGCTCTCGAAAAACCGCCGGACCTTGGGGTCGTCGCAACGAAAGAGCTCGAGCACCTCGTCCTGCGTATAGGTCGGCTGAGGATTGGCGGTGCCGACAGCGGTGATGCGCGGGCGGAGAGTTTCGGCACGGGCATTACTCATCGACGTAATCTCCAGTATGCCTTCGTTCATACAACCGGGCCTGCGAGTCCAGGGTCTGGCGTCGGCAAGCATCGTCATTCGACGTCATCGCCAGGACATCCTTGGCCAGTCGAAGCGCCAGAGGATCCAGGCCCGCGACCTTTGTGCCCCAGCGCCGGACCTCATCGGCTAGTGCCTCGGGAGCGACGACCTCGGCAACGAGGCCGCATTGCAGAGCCTGGGCGGCATTCAGTTCTTCGCCGAAGAGGATCATCCGGCGTGCGACGGCGTCTCCGGCGATGCGAGGCAGCCGAAAAGTAGCGCCTGCGGCGGGAATCAGGCCAAGCGAGGTCTCCGGCATGGCGAAGCGGGCCCGATCGCTTGCCAGGCGCACATCGCAGGCCAGTGCCAATTCCAGACCGCCCGCCACCGCAGGGCCGTCAATGGCGGCGATGGTAGGTTTGGGGCAGGCGGCAATCTCGTCAAACACTTTCATGCTCTTGAGGTTCAGGGCGTCGGCGCCGCTACGCAGCCCGAGTTCGTCAAGGTCGGCCCCACTACAGAATCGGCCCCCAGAGGCACTCTCGAAGACGATGGCGTGGACCTCAGCCGTGGCAATGTGGTTGGCGAGGGCATGTTCGATCATCTCCAGCATCGAATCCATATAGGCGTTGGCCCGGTCGGCTCGATTGAGCGAGATGAAGCCCAGCGGTCCGTCGATCCTGAACTGGACTCCTTCTTCGAGACTCAAATTCCACCCCCGCGATCATTCTCAGCGGGATCGTAGCAGAGTGCAATAGAGCATCCCATTCTGGGATCTGGAGCCGTGGACTGCGGCCGTGGCCGGGCTCGTTGAGACGAGGTGGCTCTTTAGGTGGCCATATCGTTTTTTGCAGGCGCCTGAGCAAAGAGCAGAGCTGCTTGCAATATTCCAATCGTCACGATGCGGGCGGGGACGCCCGCACTCCCACCGCAAGGCCTGGGACACCGATTATGGAGCGCGGACCTCCTGGTCCGCAACGAGCGCCCCCGAACCTCATTTTGCAAGTACTTCAGCAGTGAGCTGATGGCTGAGAGCCACCCTTGCCGTGATAATCTCCGGCATCAATGAAGATTTCCGTGATTATCCCGGCCTACAACGCCGAGGCAACCCTCCCCTTGACCTTGGAATCGTTGGCCCAATACCCGGTGCGATGCGAGGTTGAGATCATTGTCGTCGACGACGCCAGTCCTGATGGGACGGCTGATTGCGCTCGACCGCTGGCCGACCGGGTGCTGGTGATGGACGGCAACCGGGGGCCGTCGTTGGCGCGGAACGAAGGCGCTCGAGTGGCCACGGGCGACGTCTATTTGTTCACCGATGCGGACGTCGAGTTCCTGCCTGACACGATGGAGCGAATTGTCACTGCCCTGGAAGCACACCCCGAATACGGCGCCGTAACGGGCAATCTCTCCATCGACTCGGTGTCGGAGAATTTCATCGGAACCTACAAGAATCTCTACATGCACTTCGCGTTCAAAGACTCCGGCCCGACCATGGACGTGCCCTACACCAGCGTTGTCGCCGTCAGGAAGGATGCCTTTTGGGAGGCCGGCGGTTTCGTCGACATTCTGCCCAACGAGGACCGAATGCTGGGCATTGCCTTGAAAAGGGCCGGGCATACAATACTTTTTGACAACGATATTCAGGTTCGCCATTACCGAACCTATCGGTGGCCGGAGTTTTGCCGCATTGAGGTTCAGCGGGCGAGGAATATCGTGATCCTTCACCTGGAGACCAAGGTCCTGCGCCGGGGCTCGATGAAGGAGCACATCCCCTCTACCTTCACCGTCGCCACCACTCTGGTCGCGGCCTTTGGTGTCTTGCTGGTTCTGGGCCTGGTGGCCTCGCCGAAATTTCTCATGGGCCTCCCCGTGGCGATCCTGGGTTTTGCAGCCGTCATGGGACCTTTCTTCCTCTTCATGCTGCGGCACAAGGGGTTGGCCTTTGCCTTGGCGGGCACCATCCTTGCGGGAGTCGACCTGGCGCTGTGTATCGTCGGGGCCGCGCGGGGTCTGATGGCGTTCCTCCTGGGCAGAAGACTCCTGCCGTCATGACGATGGGATATTCGGAGTATTTCCGCTACGCTCCTCGCCTCTTCTGGAAGAAAAACGCCCTGCCTCTGTACATGATTTTTTTTGTCACCTCCCGTTGCAACGCCAAATGTGGTCATTGCTTCAACTGGCAGCGGGCCGAGGCCGACCACCAGGACCTGGGTCTGGACGAGTATCGAAAGATCTCGGCCAACATGCCCCGTATGATTTTTATGTTCTTTTCGGGCGGGGAGCCCTTTCTCAGGCAGGACTTTGCCGACATCGTTGAGTTGTTTCACAAGAACAACCATATTCAGAAGGCCCAGACACCCTCTAACGGGTCCCTGCCCGAGGCGATGGAGCAACAGGTCACACAGATTCTCAAACGATGCCCGGGGCTTCACTACAGCATTACCCTCTCGGTTGACGGCATCGGCGAAGAACACGACCGGCTTCGGGGATTCCCGGGACTTTTCGAGCGGGTGATGGAGACCCATCGGCGACTCGAGGCCCTGGCACGAAAACATTCAAATTTCGGTATCAACTTTGAGATCACGGTCTCGAGGGACAATCAGCACTCGGTGATCGAAACCTATCGTTACCTCAGGGACCGGTGTGATGCCGCCAACGTATTCTCCGTCTTGATCCGTGGCGCTCCACGAGATCCTCAGACGGCCGAAGTTGATATCGAAAACTACAGGGCGCTCAACCGGGAGATCGAGGCCGACATCGTCTCGGGCCGAGCGGGCGGTTACAGCGGTTTCCCCTTTGCCTCCCTGATGAATGCCAAGAACCTCTATTCCCGCGAGATCATCAACAAAATCGTGGAGGAGGACCGCTACTTGATGCCTTGCTATGCCGGCCTTCTGGCCGGCAACGTCTTTGAAAACGGTGATGTTTTTCCCTGTGAACTGCTCGACCGGCCCTTCGGCAATCTCAGGGATTGGGACTATGACTTCACCGCCTTGTGGCGGTCGCCGCAGGCCGAGGCCGTCAGACGTCACATCCGTGAGAGCCGGTGCTACTGCACTCACGAGTGTTTCCTCAATACCAATTTGTTGTTCAATCCCAGGAACCTTCCGCCGATCGCCATGCGGTGGGTGCAAAGCGCGTGGAGAGGGCGAACGATGAGCCGAAAGTGATGAAGGTAGAGATCTTGCGAGCAATTCAAAGGAAAGCCAGTTGAGCCGCCTTGCGGAAATCACCAGGACGGTCCGGTGGCCGGTCGTTGCCCTGGTGGCGATGATTGTTACGAGGACGCTGGCTCTGTCTTC
Source organism: Thermoanaerobaculales bacterium (assembly GCA_029932545.1). Lineage (GTDB taxonomy): Bacteria > Acidobacteriota > Thermoanaerobaculia > Thermoanaerobaculales > Sulfomarinibacteraceae > DAOWGJ01. The sequence continues at coordinate 9,124 of JAOZPW010000113.1, forward strand.
GTTGTGTCATCAGCGCTATCTGACCTTTCACTCCTATTGGCCGATCGATCTGGCCAACATCAATCAGGCCATCTGGAACGCGGCCCACGGCAGACCCCAGAAGGTTACGATTCTCTATGACGGCCTCCGGGAACACTTCGACCATCTCTTGATGGCACTCTCACCGGTCTACTGGTTTTCGGACAGTATCTTCTGGGTTTTTTTCCTCTATACGCTGATCATCAGCTCAGGGCTACTGGCCGTCTATCTCCTGGCCAAAAAGACAATTTCGGGCGAGGTCATCCCTCTGTTTCTGGCGTTGCAGTACGCCGTTTTTCCATTCCTCGTCAGGTTGAATGTCGATCAGCTGCGCGGTGATCTGATGGCCGTTCCAATGCTGCTTTTTGGATTTTTCTTCTATTCCGAAAAAAGATTCTGTCCCTTTATGATCTTCATCACAGGCGCCCTTGTATGCAAAGAGAGCGTCGCGGCGCCGGTCGTCATATGGGGACTCTATGCCCTGATGCAGCGGCGTTCCTGGAAATGGGTGGTGGCGCCGATTCTCGCGGGTCTTGGTGTTCTGGCGTTCACAATGTGGATCTACAACCCGATGGTGCTCGGAGTTCAGTATCGGCACACTCACCTCGGAGGACTTCCTGAGAACCTCGGCCTTGGGCTGTTCCTGGACGGGGCCTCGTGGATCTTCCTGTTCAAGAATTTTTTCTCTCATACCGGTCTGATTTCAGGGCTCTCTCCATTGCCCATGCTGATGGCTGCGCCTCTGCTCGGGCCGGTGTTCGTCTGGCCTGGACTCCTGCAGCACCCGATGTGGTATCACGTCCTGGTGCCGGCCGTAGCCTTCGTAGTGGTGTCGATGGTCGGGGGAACCAAGAGGCTGCTGTCGTTCTTCTCCGGCCGGCGAGCCGGACCCTCGGTGGTTTCTGTTCTGATGCTTGCCGGTGCGGTATTGATGGTTTTTGAGGCCGGTTCGTCTTACCGCTGGTACCAACAGAGCGACGAAGATCGTGCGATCTGGTCCCTGATTGATCAAATCCCCCGGGATGCCTTTGTGGCCGCCCCGCCTCTGGTGTTGCCGGCCCTTTCAAGAAGGGAACGGGTACATTCCCTGGTAATGAAGAACCGGAGGGGGCACGATCTTGATCCGATGAAGGCGGATTTTATTCTGCTGAACCTCAACGAGGTGATCTGGTCGAAAATCGCGGACGCCCCGAACGTGAAAAAACTAGACCCTCAATATTTTTCGATAATCGCCGAAATTCGGAAGAGTCCGGAATGGAAGCGTATCGGACGGAAATCCGACTGGGAGCTCTATCGCCGAAATACCCGTAGCTCCGACGCCGATGCGCGAATTCCGGCCAAGATTCTGCGTTAGACTTCCAGCCCAGGGAAAAGAGAACGATGGAATTCGACGAGGTCATCCGTAGTAGGCGCACGGTACGGGTCTTTCGGGACGAACCGATCGACGAGGAGACGCTGCGTCTGGTCTTTGAGGCCGGGAACCAGGCGCCGTCGGCGTGCAATGTGCAAGGGTGGCGTTTCCGCCGCCTCGATGCCGACGACAAGGAACTTCTTGTTCGTATGGGCGGAGCGGATTTCATCGCCCGGGCGCCCTTTGCCTGTCTGGTGCTCTACCCCTTCTCGTCGGACACCTATGACGACGAGGTGCAGTCGGCCGCGGCCTGCATCGAGAATATGTTCTTGAAGGCCACCGATCTGGGATTGGGGGGGACCTGGGTGTGCCATCTGCCGGCAAGCTGGAGGCTCCGCCGTGCCCTGGTCATCCCGTGGCACTACAAGATCATCGCCTGTATTGTTCTGGGCTACCCCCGACAGGAACGCAGACCGATGGCCAGAAAATATGATGTCGATCAACTCTTCGAGCTCGAGCGACCGCGCCTCAGCCTGCGGGCCGTAGCCAAATATTTATACATGCGCCAGCCATTCCGCCCCCTATTCATTGAGCGACGCTTCACAAAGAGGTTTGAGAATTAATGCTGAGCGGGACACGCTACACGATGGGATTCACGCTTGATGAGGTCAGGGCCCATTGGGACCGGGTGGCGCCGATCTACGATCAGGCCAACAGCCATTGGCTCAACCCGCACGAGTGGCGCTTCATAGAGGGGATCACCCATCTGGAACCGTCCAGGAGCGAAGACATCTCCGTGTTGAGCCTGTGGTCGCGCACGGGCAATGCAATCCC
>JAOZPW010000114.1:0-1729 GCA_029932545.1 Thermoanaerobaculales bacterium
TTGCAAGAGGCTGAGCTCTCAGCCGTCAGCTATCGGCTTTCGGCCCACTGAGTTGGTGGATACCAGGTACGCAGCGCGTTCCCACTTTCTTGTCGCTGAACTGACAGCTGATAGCTGACAGCTGACAGCTTCTCTACACATTGAACCGGTAGTGAACGACATCACCGTCCACAACCTGGTAGGTCTTTCCTTCCAGTCTGAGCGTGGCGTTGTTTCGGCACTCGGCCAGGCTGCCGGTCTCCAGAAGGGCTTCGCAGGGAACGACCTCGGCGCGAATGAACCCGCGCTGGATATCAGAGTGGATGGCTCCCGCGGCCTCAACGGCCGGAGTTCCCCGGCGAATCGACCAGGCCCTGCACTCGTCCTCTCCGACGGTGAAAAAGGAGATCAGCCCCAAGAGGTGATAGGAATCTCTGATGATCCGGTCCAGGGCCCGGTCGGCCAGGCCGAGGTCCTCCATGAACGCGGCAGCATCGTCGGCGTCCAGGTCGGCCATTTCTCCTTCCAAGGTGGCGCAGGCAGAGGAAAAACCCATTTGGGGTTTGTCCTTCAGTGCTGCCCAGGTGGAGTCTTCAAAGGGGTTGGTTCCGACGTCACTCTCATCGAGGTTGACGACGACCAGGAGCGGTTTCATGGACAAGAAGGTGAATCCCCGGATTTCTTTCTCTTCGTTGTCGGAAAAATCCTCTGATCTCAGGGGGCGTCCGTCCTCCAGGATTTCATGACATTTTTGCAGGACCTTCTGCTCCCGTTCCAACTCGGGAACCTTCTTCCTGGCCAGATCCTTTTTCAGTCTTTCAAGTCGCTTTTCGACGACCAGCAGGTCCTGGAGAATGAATTCCTCATCAATCCGTTCCAGATCTCGAACGGGATTGACGGTCAACAGTGGGTGGGGCACGACGTCACTTTCGAAGGCCCGAACAACGACCATCAAGACGTCCATCGTTCTCAGTTCCGAGATATTGAGGCTGCCCTCGCGGCCGTGCTCCGCGGGGATGCCCGGCACGTCGACATAACGAATCGTCGCCGGAGTGTGTTTTTTGGGATTAAAGAGCTTGGACAGCCGATCCAACCTTTCGTCAGGGACCGTGGCCATGCCGGTGGTGACGGCGTCGTGCCGGGCGTCAGGGGCCTGCCCTGTCAGTAGTGTGAAAAGAGTGCTCTTGCCGCTGGCCGAAAGGCCCAAAATTCCGATGTCCATGCTGCCTCCTGCGCGACTTGGGAGAGTAGCATGCGCGATGAACGAGTTCCGGATTGGCCTGCTGAGGTTCGTTCTTGGCAAGAGGGCGGTAATGAGGGCCAATCCGGAACTCGTTCATCGCGATTTGCGCTTCGCGCGGGTGGTTTATTGAAGTTCATTCTCGAAAAAAGGTGAAGAGTAGGCTGTTTCGGAGTGGACTCCGGTTTTGAAGGGACAAAAGGGTCTTTTCAAGTGATTTTCAGGGTCAATTGGTTAGGAAAGGCGCCTGAATTGACCAGTTTCAGGAGGGTGCCGCAAAGGCAAACCAACGTCCATTCGGTCCTGACCTTTCTCATGCCCGTCTGCGCGCAGCGCATCATAGGAGCCTGTAGGGTAGAGGCCGGGATTTAACTCTATTTTGGAGTCGCTTCGGCGGCCTATGCCCTACAGGCTCCTAGCTTCCAACCCGCTGACACGTAACGAGCAGCGTCGGCGCTTCGACGAAGCCGGCGGTTGTCTGATACCAGGCGAGGTCGGTTCCGACTGCTT
>JAOZPW010000114.1:1829-11323 GCA_029932545.1 Thermoanaerobaculales bacterium
GCTTCGACGAAGCCGGCGGTTGTCTGATACCAGGCGAGGTCGGTTCCGACTGCTTCGGTGCGTCTGAGGAGCAGTGACAGTGCGCCGGATACCTCGACCAGTTGTTGAAATCCTTCGACGGCGCCGCCGTCGAGCCATACGCCCTGCGCCCGCAGGTGGAAATTGTCATTTGCCTTATCGGTGATGACGGGGCCCACCAGGCGGAGGAGGTAGAGGGATTTCCCGGCATCCTTGAGGAGTTGTGCCGGCGGGATTCCGGGATCAGGAACGACCCGGAGGGCGCTGATTCCGGTGGTTGGGTAGTCGCGATAGGAAAAGCGTCGTGCCCCCCCTCGAGTAGGTTCCCCATAGAGTTGCGCCTCGAAGTGGCAGGCGAGGCGATGGCGGGGGACGCCGTGATCCAGCAAGACGTGACGCTTGGTGGGCAGGCCCTCACCGTCGCAGGGCGCCACCGGCGGACAGTCGGCTGCGCTTCGGTCATCGGTCAACGTCAGAGCGTCAGAGCCCAATCGGCCGTTTCGGTCCAGGAGGTGGGTCAGAGGGTCCGTGTCTTCAGGGGTTGGAAGGAAGAGGGACGACAGCGAGGCCAGGAGGTGGGCCCCAACCTCGGGGTGGAGCAGAATGTCGAAGAGGCCGTCACGGCTGAGGAGAGGCCCGCCGGCCAGGATTGCACGGTTGCATATCTGAGCAGCGATGGCCTCAGGATCAAAGTCGTCCGGCCGTTGGACCCAGACCCACTCGTGGTGGGATGCTCGGGCCCCATCTCTCAAACCCAATTCGACCAGCATGGAGAGGGTGGCATCGTGCTGAGAGGCGACGAAACCGTCGCCGGTAGCCAATAGCCAGGCGTAGGTGCCCTCCTGGAACGTCAGCCGCCGAATCAACAAGGTCGAGCCGGATGCCTTGAGGACGCCCCGGGTCAAGGTTTCAGCGACATGGGTTGCCCAGGAGGGGCCCGGCAGCTGCCGGGATGGCGCCACGGTCGTGCATCCGAGCAGCCGTGCCGGGGGGAGGGGGTCGAAGGGCAGTGGAGTCAGGGACGACTCCGCGGCTTCGACCGCAACGCGGGCGGCCTGAGTCTCCAGGCCGGACGCAGCGCCAAAGCCGGCCTCGCCATGGCCGGTCAAACGGACGGCAACGCCGGTTTCATGGATCACCGACATTTCCAGCGGGGGAGCGGGTTCGAAGATCATTTCGCGGAGGGTTGAGGCCTTGGCGAACATTTCCCATCGGGTTGCCTGAGTGTGAATGACCATGTCCCGGGTCGAGGTTGCCGTGCGATGGAGGCGTTCAATGGGGTCGGAGATATGATTCACCGACGAACCCTACACCACTTCAAGAGAGCGAACGAGCATCGTCGGCGCTTCCGAGCCCGTCGGCAGGGTGAGTCCCGCTTTGAGGCACCAACCCAGCCGCCAGTCAGGTGTCGGGTCGTTGCCCAGATTGGGGTCGATCAATCTCAGGATCCCCAGAACATCTCCGCCGAGATCGAAAGGCGCCAGGGCTCGACGGCGGCGGCCGTGGCGCAATTCCCAGCCCTGTTCAACCCGAAGGATGACCCGGCCCGATCGGGGATCGACCGAAGCACCACTCAGTCGCGTGACGACAAGGCCCCTTTTCTGGTCGTTTTCCAGGGCCTCAGGATTGGTCCGACCGGGGGCGGCCACCAGGTTGGACATTCGCGGAACGGGTGCTCGGTTCCACGCGGCCCGTCGTCCTCGTCCAGGCGTCCGGCCCAGTTTGTTGGCAGTGAACCGGTCACACAAGGCTCCGCAGACGATGCCGCCTTCGAGAAGCGGAATGGCTTCGGCCGTCACTCCCTCGTCATCCGAAGAGAAGGCCCCGGGAAGATCGAACCGAGTGGGGTCGTCGGTGACAAAAAGAGTGGGAGGGCCGACGATCGAAGCCTCTCCGGCATCAAGAGGGGATCCTCCGTTACTGATGACGTCGCCCTCCAGGAGGTGGCCGACAAGTTCGTGCATCAAGACGCCCGAGGTGCCGGCGGTGAAGACGACCGGCAGTTGTTCCCCGCTGTCAGGCTGCCACCCCTTGTGCTGAGGGCTTGCGCTGACCAACGGCGCCCACTCGGTGAGTCCGGCATGGTTCCATGTGGCCAGCAGCGAGCTGGAACTGGGAATCGGGGTCTGTAGTCGAATAAGGAGGGGCGTGTGGATTTCTTGCCACTGTCCTGGGCGGATAATCGCCGCCCGCCGCTCGAAGAGGAAGACAGTCGCATCGCTGAGAGAGGTTGCTTCTACCAAGGCTTCTGCTGTATTCCTCCAGCCTCGGGGGGCGTCCAGATCCGGTGGTGGCAGGGGACGTTGCAGATGAAGTTCGCGGGTATCGAGCGGACCGGACAGCAGATGAGCGATGGTCTTGGGTGAGGTTCCTGTTGCCGCCACGATCTCATGGCGAAGATCGGTTCTCGTTCGGACGGCGGCCCCCTCGGTTCGGCACTCTTCGATCCATTGGGCATTGCGTCGTATATGGAGCCGCAGTTCCAGCCGTCGTTCGAGGTAGAGATCGACCAGCCCGGCGTTGGCTTCTTGGCCTTTTTTGCACCACTGGGCCAGGGCCTCGAGCCACCGGTGATCGAATGCGGGTTCCTGTTTGAAATCGTTCACGCCGTAATCCTACCGGGGATGCCGACATAATGGAGCGAAAAAAATAGCGAATCTGAAAAGATCTGAACCACAAAGGACCCCTGATCCCGTTCCCTATATCCGTGAGGGGGAGAGGGGGAGAGGGGGAGAGGGGGGAAGGCGGAAGGATGAAGGATGACCCTCCAAACCGCGGTAGAATGCGCGGTGGATGACAGCGGCCGTCGAGGGCAGATCAGTGTCCATCAGGCCATTCGTCCTTTTGGGGGGAATAATGAATCGAGATGTTCTCACAGCCTTGAACCGGCGCCTGGAAGCCAACAGGCGTGGTGGCGGCCAGGCCAGGATTGAGAAACAGCACCAACAGGGAAAATTGACCGGGCGAGAGCGGATTGAGTTCTTTCTCGATGAAGGTACCTTCGAAGAAACCGATGCCCTGGTCGAACACGGGTGCACAGAATTCGGCATGGCCGACACTAAGGTTCCCGGGGACGGCGTCATCACCGGGCACGGACGGGTTGACGGGCGTCCGGTCTTCGTCTTCGCTCAGGACTTCACGGTCTTCGGGGGTTCGTTGTCGGAGGCCAACGCCGCCAAGATCTGCAAGATCATGGATCTGGCCCTCAAGGTTGGAGCGCCGGTCATCGGACTCAATGATTCAGGAGGCGCCCGTATCCAGGAGGGTGTAGCGTCCCTGGCGGGCTACGCCGACATCTTCCTGCGCAATACGATCTCCTCAGGTGTTGTACCTCAGATCTCTGCAGTGATGGGGCCTTGTGCCGGCGGCGCCGTCTATTCTCCGGCGATCACCGATTTTGTGTTCATGGTCGAAGAGACATCCTATATGTTTGTGACCGGGCCGGACGTCATCAAGACTGTGACCCATGAAGAGGTGAGCAAAGAGAAACTCGGTGGCGCCATGACCCACAACAGTGTTTCGGGAGTCGCTCATTTTGCGGCCCAGAACGACACCGACTGTCTGGCTCAGATTCGAAAGCTCCTGTCTTTCTTGCCGGCAAACAACGCCGAGGCGCCCCCGATTGTCCCGACGGACGATGCGCCGGACCGGGAGATTCCGGAATTGGACGACTTCGTTCCCGCCGATCCCAACAAGCCCTACGACATCAAGAAATTGATCAGGTGGACGGCCGACGATGCGGACTTTTTTGAAGTCCACGAACATTATGCCAAGAATATTGTCGTTGGGTTCATCCGGATCGGCGGTCGAACCATCGGGGTCATCGCCAATCAACCTGCGCATCTGGCAGGCACCCTGGACATCGATTCATCGGTCAAGGGCGCCCGGTTCGTTCGATTCTGTGATGCGTTCAACATCCCACTTTGGATCGTCGAAGATGTTCCGGGTTTTCTGCCGGGCACGGCTCAGGAGTGGGGCGGCATTATTCGCAACGGCGCCAAGTTACTCTTCGCCCTGGCGGAAGCGACCGTGCCCAAGGTCACGGTCATCACCCGAAAGGCCTACGGTGGCGCCTACTGCGTCATGGGGTCCAAGCACATTCGCACCGACGTCAACTTGGCATTCCCGACGGCCGAGATCGCCGTCATGGGTCCCCAGGGTGCCGTCAATATCCTCTACAAGAACGAAATCGCCGCCGCCGATGACAAAGAGGCCACGCGGGAGGCAAAGGTGGCGGAGTACCAGGACCGTTTTGCCAATCCTTTTGTTGCCGCCGAGAAGGGCTATTTGGATGAAGTGATCGTGCCGAGAACGCTCCGGCGGAAACTGGCGGCCTCATTCTCACTGCTGGCGAGCAAACGGGACTGGATGCCTGCCAAGAAGCACGGGAACATCCCGCTATGAAAAATGCCGGCATGAAACCCGGAACCCCCGAAGTTGAGCAGGTCGGCACAAAACCACCGTGGGCTGTCGCCGGGGCCAAAGGCCACGAGCAACATCCCGCTATGAAGCTCCTGATCGCCAATCGCGGAGAAATTGCCGTCCGAATCATTCGTGCCTGCAGGGATATGGGCATCGGGACCGTGGCCGTCTATTCCGAGGCCGACCGGCTCTCGCCCCATGTCTTGATGGCCGACGAGGCGATGCCGATTGGTCCGGCGCCGGCACGAGAGAGCTACCTTCGGGCCGAAGGCATTCTGGAAGCGGCGAAGATTTCAGGCGCCGGGCTGGTACATCCGGGTTATGGATTCCTGGCCGAGAACGCTGAATTCGCCGAACAGGTCGAGGCCCAGGGCCTGATTTGGGTCGGTCCGCCCCCTGAGGCCATTCGGGTGATGGGTTCCAAGACCGAGAGTCGGAAGCTCGCGGTCAAGGCCGGGGCGCCCCTGATCCCGGGCATGTTGGAACCCCTGGAGGACCTTGCGGAGTTGGAGTCCTTCGTCGAGGAACACGGTCTCCCGGTGCTGCTCAAGGCGGTTGCCGGTGGAGGTGGCAAGGGAATGCGGGCCGTTCACAAGAAAGAGGACCTCGGGGCCGCCTTTGACCGAGCCCGCTCAGAGGGGGCCGCATATTTTGGTGACGATCGGGTCTACGTCGAGCGCCTTGTCGACAGGGCCCGCCATATCGAGGTCCAGGTGGCTGCGGACCATCACGGTTCGGCCGTCTATGTCGGTGAGAGGGAGTGTTCCATCCAGCGCCGGCACCAGAAGGTCGTCGAGGAGTGCCCCTCGCCGGTGGTCGGGCCGGAAATGAGGCAGCGCCTCGGCGAAACGGCCTTGGCGATTGTTCGTGCCTCGAATTACCGTTCCGTGGGGACGGTGGAATTTCTGCTGGCCCCTGATGGAAAGTTCTACTTCCTGGAGATGAACACCAGGCTCCAGGTCGAGCATCCGGTGACTGAAGAGGTCTTTGGAATCGACCTGGTCTGTGAACAGATCCGTATTGCCCTCGACGAGCCGTTGTCCCTCAGACAGGAGGACCTCGTGTCCCGGGGGCACGCGATTGAATGTCGGATCTATGCCGAAGATCCATTGCGGGGGTTTGCGCCCTCTCCGGGTGTGATCCAACACCTGCAACGACCGTCGGGGCCTGGTGTCAGGGTGGATTCCGGTGTTGTCGGGGGTTCGGTCGTACCGCTGGACTATGATCCGATGCTGGCGAAATTGGTGGTCTGGGGCCCGGATCGACAGACGGCTCTCCAACGGCTCAAGAGAGCTCTCGGCGAGTATCAGGTGCTCGGTATCTGTACGACATTGACGCTTTTCAGAGCCCTGGTCGATATGGAGGCCTTTCAAAAAGCCGACTTCCACACGACCTTCCTCGATCAACTCCTGGTCGACGAGGGTCTGGAGGAACTGCACCGGCGCCAGGATCCCGAGGCCGAGGAGGCCTCCTTGATCGCTGCCGCCTGCCTGGCGTCGCTGGATGCGGGGCGTTTGGGCGACGATCTCGTCACTCAGGGCGAGTGCAGCGGATGGTGGAACGAGGGCTTGCGCCAGCAGCATGGGAGGTTCCCGCGATGAAATGGATTGTCAAAGGCGCGACCGCGGCCCACGAGGTCGAGGTGGAACGGGAAGGCGAACATTTCGTCGTGTCGGTTGACGGCGTCAGGCGAGTCGTTGACTACACTCCGCTGGATCGCTCGATTGCGTCCCTGAGATATCTCAACAACGGGCACAGTTTTCACGTCACCGCCCACCGCGAGGCCAAACGGACCTACAGAGTTGCTGTCGGCGAACGGGAGTTCACCTGGGACGTCTTGACGCCGGTTGAAGCTGTGGCATCCGAGGCCAGGGGCGCCTCGGTAGGTGCAGCACGGATCATCGCCCCAATCCCAGGCAAGGTCGTCAAGGTCAACGTGGCGCCCGGAGATGATGTGGAGCAGGGGCAGTCGGTCGTTGTTCTCGAGGCGATGAAGATGGAGAACGAGCTGGAAGCAGAGCGGTCCGGCAAAGTGGCAACTGTTCATGTTGTCGCTGGAGACACGGTTGACACGGGGATGGTGCTGGTTGAGTTGGAAGTAGAGGATTAGGGTGAGGGGCGGACCCGGCGAAGCCGGGTGCTCTCAGCTGAGCCTCTCGCAAAAACCAATCGGCACGATGCGGGCCAGGAGCCCCGGGTTTCGCGGTGGGAGCGCGGGCCTCCTGGCCCGCATCGTGACGGTCGGAATTTTGCAAGTAGCTAAGCTGTCTGCCCTCTGCCTGGTCTTCCTGCTGACTTCGTCTGTCCTCTCCGCGGCGACGTGGTGTCTTATTGACGTCGAGGTCAGAGACGGTCACGCAACGGCTGTGGAGGGAGTCGACATCCACGCCGTATCATCGATCGGATTTGAGGCCCGGCGTCAGATGACCGGTCCCGACGGGAAAGCGGTCTTGCTGGGCCTTCCGGCCGGATCCTACCGATTGGAAATCAGTCGCGAGGGCTATCAATGGCTCGAAATCCAGGATGTACGATGCGAGCCTGGGGGAGTCGTGCGATTGGCGGTGACGCTTGAAAGGACCGACGGTGACGAGGTGGTGGTCCTGCCGTCGGGGCCGTCGGTCGATCCGGAGGCGACCACAATCGGATGTCTTCGTCCACGAGAAGCACGGGAGTTGTTGCCGGAGGGAAGGCTCCGCGGCGCCGGATTGCGGCCTGCCGACTCGATCGCCTTCGAGGGCATTCTTCGAGCAGGATACTCCGATGACCCTGGTCCCCAGGTGGTTATTGTTCCTCGCTCCCCGGAGACCGATTTTCACGGCCGAGTGTCAATTGATGTCGGGGGTGGCCTCCAGGCTGGGCCGACCGGAACGCGCGGGGATGTCACAGCACTTGATGATGTCGTGCGGGCCAGAGTCTCCCTTGGCACCAAGCCGGCGGACGGTCATTTTGGGACCTTTCTTGCCCTTGAGACCAACGTGGCGAACTTGGAGAACGGGGTGGAATTCGGTGACGGGATTTCCGGTGAGACTCTCCAGCGCCGGCGTCAATGGGATCAAGATTCGGTCCTGGCCTTCGGCGTTCTCGACTGGATGCCGGCCCCGGACAACCGTGTGGCACTTCGCATGAACTGGGGACGCAGGCGGCAACAGGATGTCCCGTCGAGTCTGCATGTCGCACCGGATTCGCCCGTGCCGGGAGGTGAAGAGGATTCCCTGGATCGAGCGGTTGGGCTGGAATGGGACGCCCTGGTGTCGGACGAGCTGGTCGTTCGGATCGCGGGCGGTTTTTCCGGTAGTAGTCGCGAGTGGACACCGACCGAAAACGGTCCAATGGAGCAGGATCAGAGCCCGGACGGTCTTTGGAGTGAGGGCCTGGGGAACGGCATCTGGGCCGGTGAGGGTGGTGTCGCGGCATTCGATCAATCCATCGATAATCTGCAGGGCGAGGCCGGGCTCGAGTGGTCGGTGGGTTCGGTACACCGGTTGGGCATTGAGGCTTCGTGGTCTCGAGAGGATCTGGACTTCACGTATTCGGAGGTGGCCAACGGTGTTGGTGTCGGCATACGAAGAACGTACCGAGGATCGGTTGCCGAGCGATGGGACATGTTGGCCAATCCCGCCGTCAGCCTGGGCCGGTTGCAGTCACGGCGGATTGATCTTCGGGACTCGTGGAGGGCAGCCTCGAAGTTGACGGTTGTCTTTGGCCTGCAGATGGAAGATTGTGATTTCGATAGCGGTGGAAACAGCCCTGGTTATGATTTTGGGTTCGAGGACACCCTTTCTCCCCACGTGGGCCTTGTCTGGGACTTTGAGGGTACGGGGCGATCTCGGGCATGGGTACGGTGGGCCCGTTTTCGCCAAGGGCCTGGGGAGGCGGTTCGGTTGCGAATGACCGGCGCCCTGGATGTTGAAACGATTTTTGTTGATGCTGAGGGCGCCCTTGAAGAACGGGCGCCAGGCCCCATCAGTGTGGCCTCCGATCTCGAACCATCCTTCATCGACGAGACCGTACTTGGCATAGAGTACGAACTCTTGTCCCATCTCGTGGCCGGGGCAGCGGGTACATTCAGGCGGTCCGAAGGCAATCTGGCAATCCTGACTGAGGACGGCGGTTGCACGTTTCAGCTGGCTACCCCCTCGGGCGATGCTTGGCCCGAACGGCTTGACAGTGAGGTCTTGGAAACCTGGGCCTGGCTGCGCAAGAGATTAGCCAATGGGTGGCAGGCGGAGATGCTTGTGGGATGGCGTCGGAGTCGGGGTGCCTGGCCGGGTCCCTCGGATCTCGATCCTGTTGATCTGGATCGGGAGTATTTGGCTGACGTTCTGTCTCCGGCGGCCCTGGAAGGCGCAGGGGGTCCTTTGCCTGATGATCGCCGGTGGCATTTCCAGTTGGCGGGTTCATGGCTCTTTGCCGCCGGTCCGTCGCTGGGGGGTCGTTTGACCTATCTTTCAGGTGCGCCGGTATCGCGATTGGGGGCGCTGGCCGACGGCCTCGGGCTTGATCGCCGGTTCATTGACAGCAGGGGTTCGGGTGGTCGGACTCCGGATTTGTGGCGGTTGGATCTCGTAGGGTCGTGGCCCTTCGACCTCGGCAAGGGCCGCGTTGAAGTCTTCGCTGAACTCAAGAATCTCCTGGATTCACAGAGGGCCGTCAGGCTGGACGAACGCTGGACGGTGCTCAATGAGGCCCAGATTGACGGTCTCGATCCAGATGAGCAACGGACCGCCGGCACCTGGAGAGAACCCCTGATTGTGCAACGACCCCTGGAGGTAAGAGTTGGCCTGGCGTATCGATGGTAGGGACCCACGCCAGCACGAAGTGCTGCCATGGCGAAGCCATGGGGGCTCCGAAGGAGTCTAAGCGTGGGCTAGGGACATCGCGCATCGCCCGAAGGGCGATCACGGCGAAGCCGTGGACCCGCGAAGCGGGTAGCGTGGGCAATGTGCAGGCACAGGAGCGATTGACAACAGGCCGAGCTTGTAGGGGCGGACCCCCATAAGCGCTAACTTAAATGAAACACCCACTGGAGGTGAGACGGTTTTAACACTGAGACC
>JAOZPW010000398.1 GCA_029932545.1 Thermoanaerobaculales bacterium
GGACGACTCTCCTGCAGCCCACGCCTACCGGGTTTTCCTGGATCAATTCGGCGCCGCCGAGCGGATCTTCATCACGATCGAAGGAACTCGAAAATCTGACGTGATCACCGGCGGGCTCCTGGCCGAAGCAGCCTCTCGGATTGCGGAGAAACTCGAAGCGCACCCGGAGGTCGCCTCGGCCCGGGCCGGCCTCGAGGCGGGAGATGAAGCCTCCTTCTTGGTAGAAATCATCGAGAGGGCACCTCTTTTTCTCGAAGGCCGTTGGAGGAAGGACATCCAACGACGACTGGAGCCCCAGTACATCCGAGAACGCGTCGCACTGATCCGCTCAACGGCACTCGCACCTTCAGGGGCCGTCCGGACAACAATCTTCGAACACGACCCCTTGGGTTTCAGCGACAAACTCGACGTCACCGCCCTCTCGGACTTCGGCCTCAGCATCGACCCGACGACACTTGTCTTCCTTTCGTCTGACCGTGAAAAGGCCTTGATCATCGTCGATCCTGCCGCCTCTGAGTTGGATCCCGAGGCAGGCCGAGCCCTCGGAACAATTATTGACCAGACCGTCACCGATACCGCATCCGAGATGCATCTCTCGCTGGCCGCCGATGCTGTCGGCGGTCCGCTCTTTGCTGCCTACGACGAGGCCGTCATCCGTACCGACCTCCAACGAACCCTGCCGATCACTGCTCTGACATGCTCCGTCCTCCTGGCGGCAGCATTTGCAGGAATCGGCATCCCTGCAGCCGGCCTGGTCGCGTTGGGGGCCGCCATGGTCTGGCTCGCAGCCGGACTGGCCCTCACCCGGGGCAGTGCCAGCGTGGTCGTCGTCGGTTTCGCAGCCGTTTTGATCGGTCTTGGCATCGACGCAGCGATTCACGGAGGGGCCGCCTTACGGCGACATACCCTGGCCGGGCTGCCCCGCCTCGAAGCAGCCATCAAAACTGTCAAGGAGGTTGGGCCAGCCGTACTGACCGCCTCGGTCACAACCGCCGCTGCCTTCGGAATCCTGGCGTTCTCTGTTCTCCCTCCGTGGCGGGAGTTGGGTGTGGTGATCGCGTTCGGAATGGCCGCAGTCATCATTGCGACCGCGACGCTGGGACTGGCACTGGCACTGCTGTTGTCTCGATTCCACGGCCATGCCGGCGCCGTGTGGACGATCATCGGTCAACTGGTCGACAGGGCAGTTTCTCTGGCTGAAGCGTGGCCACGGGCGGTCGTGATTCTGGCGGCTCTGGCGACGGTTGCCGCCGGAACACAAATCATCCACATCGAGGTCAGGCCGGACCTCAGTCGGCTTCGGCCGGTCAACCACCCTGTTGTCGAGGCCGGGCGACGTCTGGCATCGACATTCGGTATCGGTGGAGACACCGCGACCCTGCTGATCACCGGTGACACCCTGGATCAGACCCTCGAACGCGCCCACAACGCACGGAATGTCCTCGAGGAGACCGACCCCAGCATCACCGTCCTGTCACCGGATCAAAGGCTCAGGGGTCCCCGAGCGATCTCGGAACGACTGATTGAACTTCGAGCCCTTCCTTTGCACCAGGCGTCCACGCTCCTCCGAACTGAATTATCGTCTGCCGGCTTGAACCTTCAGGCCTTTTCGCCCGGACTGTCCGCGCTGGAAACATTCGCTGAAGGCCGTGATCCCAAAGGCGATGAAGACGAACTCGATGACCAACTCCGAATCACCGACGACGGCCGGGCGACGGCAGCATTGGCCATTCGCTTGCCCGAGGGTCTGTGGCCTAAGGGACCGCCTGCAGCTGTTCGGGAGGCCGTGGACATGGTTGCGCCGGACGCTCTCTTTGCCTCGATGCCGTGGGTCGGCGCCGATCTCCGCCGTCTGGCCTCCCGTGACCTTCGCCGGCTCTCTGGCCTCAGCTTCACCCTGATACTGATCGTCGTCGCCCTCTCGTTCAGGGGGCGTCCAACCCCCACGCTCCTGGCCCTCGGCCCTGTCGTACTCGGCACAATCTGGGCCTTCGGGATCTGGGGAGCAATGGGCCGGCACCTCGATCTGTTCGGTCTGGCAGTCCTTCCGGTCATGCTGGGCCTCGGAATTGACGACGGGCTCTACAGTGTGCACGGCGCCGGCAGGCGTGGCGTGGCGAACATCGGTATTTCGATCCGCAACTCTGGGCGGGCGATGGTTCTGACGACTGTGACGACCGCCCTGGCCTTTGGGAGTCTCGGCCTGTCTCACCTGCCGGCCCTCAGGTCGGCGGCGCTCTTGGTTCCCCTGGCAGTGATCGCCTGCCTCACGGCGACATTGATAGTACTGCCCGCAATCGCAGGACTGGTGGGAGGGCTGGGTCGGTCAGAAATTAACAGATTGGATAATGAAACTTGAAACTGGAAACTAGGAACCGACGCCAGACCGAAGGTCTGCCGAACCGAAGGTTCGGGCGAAACTGGAAACACACAGAGCGCAACCTGATGAGACCAAGCAGGTCTTTGAAAATCCCCGGATGGACCTGCGCCAACTCTCAGGATCGCTTTCAGATGTTGACTAGGAGCATTTCACGTTTGCGTGATCACTTGTTCCCTACCCTGACCAGCGTTTTCAACCCGGCCAACGAAAGAGAATCCAGTTTCAAGTTTCCAGTTTCAAGTTTCGGATCGGTCACGAAGTGACCATCAACCCTCCACCCACCAAGCTCCATGCCCCTGAAAGCAGTGGCCTCGTACGCCGACTTCTCGGCGATTATCACGTTACCGGGGTCTTTTGGTACCGCCTCCACATCCGTGGCCTCCAGATCATCCCAGAATGGACCAAGACTCCAGTCATCCATATCTTTTCCGCTTTCTTCTTCATAGCTCTGCGCCGCATTCGCTCAGCGATCGCATTCAACCTGGTACCCGTACTCGGTCACGCCGGTTGGTGGGAACGGCAACGACGTATTTGGCGCACGATGAAGACATTCGCGTGGTGCCTGAA
>JAOZPW010000399.1 GCA_029932545.1 Thermoanaerobaculales bacterium
GTTTTTGAAGGAGACATCTTCGATTTCTGAGGCGCCTGTCCGGACGGCATCCGACTGGGGGGTCCGGTGTAACACTTCCGCTCAAGGGCGAGAAATATGGTCTGACCCACTCTTGTCCAAGACAAGGTCTCAGATAGAGATTGAACGAAAACAGATGCCCTACCCGAGTTCATGAGAAAGTGTTTTTGCAGAAAAAATACTTCGAACCGGGAGGGCAAGATCAATGGTACGGACTGCAAGCCTATTCAGTCAACTGCTTCATGAGGTTCCCCGCATTGAATTCGAGAGGCTGATCCGCAAACACGGAGCGGAGCGTCACGCAAAAGGTTTTACGTGCTGGAACCAGTTGGTCTCGATGTTGTTCTGTCATTTGGCCGCCGCAGATTCTCTACGGGAGATCTGCAATGGTTTGGCATGCTGTCTGGGCAAACTGGTCCACCTCGGGGTCAATCGGATGCCGAACAAGTCGACGCTGTCGTATGCGAACGCCAATCGGCCCGCCAAGCTGTACGAGGACTTTCTGTGGGTTGTGCTTGATCGATTCAGGTCGAATGGACAACTCCCGGGTGGAGGCCATCGTTTTCGATTCAAGAACAAGTTGTTTTCGATGGATTCAACGACAATTTCGCTGTGTCTGAGCGTTTTCCCCTGGGCCGAGTTCCGTCGAGCCAAGGGTGGGGTCAAAGTGCATGTCCTTCTGGATCACGGGGACTACATGCCGGCATTTGTAGCGGTCTCACAAGCCAAGAAGTGCGCCTACCCCCAATCTTCGACCACGGGTCGGTAGATTTAAGGTGGAATCTGCGTTCCTGTGTTGCGAGTTCTGAAGGCCCTCGGGCGGCCCCGGCCATGAAGCCGTCGCGGAGCGGAGCCCGTCCCCGAAGGGGCGGCCCGGAGGGCCGAGGGCGGAGCGTAGCGACGGCTTCATGGCTTCTCAATTTCTGACCCCTCCCCCGTTGAATACTTCTGCGGGAGTCCGTTTGTCAAGTGACGAGTGGTTCCTTTCGTTGTTGTAGTAGTCGAAATACACGCCGAGTCCCCGGTATAGCTCGTGTCCGTCATCGTAAGATTTCGGATAGACATCCTCGTACTTGACCGACCACCACAGGCGCTCGATGAAAACGTTATCCAATGCCCTGCCCCTGCCGTCCATGCTGATGGCGATCTCTTTGCCCAGCAACACACCGGTAAACGCCTCTGAGGTGAACTGCGAGCCTTGGTCGGTGTTGAATATCTCGGGAGTGCCCTGCGTCAACGCCTGCTCAAGGGCGGCCACGCAGAACGTGCTCTCGAGGGTATTGGAAAGCTCCCAGGCCAGCACGTAGCGGCTATGCCATTCGAGGACCGCAGTGAGATACATGTATCCGCGCTTCATTGGGATATAGGTGATGTCCGTACTCCACACCTGGTTCACGCGGTTAATCTCCACATTCCGCAGCAGATACGGGTAGATTTTATGACCAGGCGCAGGCTTGCTCGTATGCGGTCCGGGAGTGATCGCCTGCAGTCCCATTCGTCGCATGAGGCGGGCAACCCGCTTGTAATTCACCTCGTGCCCATGCTCCCTGAGCCAATCCGTCATACGCGGATATCCGTATTCGGGGCGCTTCATGTACTGCTCGTCGATGATCCGCATCAAAAGGAGGTTGTCCTTCGTTTCCGGAACGGGGCTGTAGTAAATATCCGAGCGAGGGACGCCTGCCAGCCGACACTGGCGCCGGATCGAGTAGTCTCGGTTGGGTCCCACCCAACTCCGGCGTGTGGAAAGCGGCAGGCTCATAGCTTTTTTTTGAGCCATTTGATGTCCATCTTGAGTCGACCAATCTCCTCGAAAAGTGGAGCCGTTAGTTCTTCTTCGGTCTTGACCGGAGCGGCTTTGCCCGAAGAAAACAGCTCAGGGGCATTTACAAGCAATTGGCGTTTCCAACTCGAAATCTGGTTCGGGTGAACCTGGTATTTCGTTGCCAGCTCGGCCATCGTCTTGATCCCCTTCACGGCCTCAATGGCCACCTGAGCCTTGAACTTGTCGGTGAACGATCGTCTTCTTCTTCCCATTTCCATGCGTCCTTTCTTATCAGTTCAAGGACGCAAATTCCACTTAAGCCGGTGGTCCGAAAATTGGGGGCAACCGCAGTCGGGCACCTTTGGGTCCTGTAAGATTCTATTCGCCAGAAATATTCGATCCCGTTCTGAAACCAACACCGAAAAAGGGAATCTCTAATGTCCTCATTTATCGCAGCACCAATTTCGGACGAACTCGCCAGGCAAACATTGGATTATGTTGCCACCATTCGGGAGGCTGAATCGCCCAGAGATCATCGCAAGGCGGGAATCAGCCTGATCAACGACTTGACGATGGCCGGTTTGAACGGCTTCTTCCTTGATTCGTCCCGAGAGATCGGCCTCGGTACAGTTTCCCAAGGGGCTGTTCGACTTGGACTAAGTACCGCCGGTCGAGGTATATCGGTGGTGGTGCGGCGCTTCGTTGGCAAATTTGATGACAAACAAATGCGAACGACTGCCGATATCCTTGAGCGGATCATCACTATCAATTGAGGGATAGTGAAATCTATAGGGAACACTACTTTTCTCCATCACGGGGGTGACGCTGTTTCGTACGTCCTCGCCCTACCCCGTCTTGCGGGAATGGGGATTTCTGCCAGGCTTGAGGGATGGAAGATCAGGACCGTCAAACGTGGGGTGAGCAGCTCAGCCAAGAGCTGTCGGCAGGCAGGACTTCAGGGCGCAGCAAGAAATGGAGATGCCCCCCTGAGGTGCAATCGAGGGTCGTCTCCTACACCAAAGTGTGTCGACAGCGCGGAGATTCTATAGGGGACACTACTCTTCTCCATCCACTCTTCTCCATCCCAGACAACACATCAGGGTCCCAGGTAATCTATAGGGGACACTACTCTTCTCCATCACGGGGGTGACGCTGTTTTCCCA
>JAOZPW010000400.1 GCA_029932545.1 Thermoanaerobaculales bacterium
GCCCTTGTCTCGGACGCTGGATTGCAATGTCTTCGCCGACCTCGCTCCCCTCACTCCACACCCACGTAGTATTCCTCGGCCCGCCGGGCCTCCACCTTGGCCTCTACCTCACGCCCCAGCAGCGCCAAGAGTGCCACTCGATAGCGGTGACACTGCTGCGCAACGCTCGAATCGGGGAAGGCTCGGGCCGATCTCGTGAAGAGGTCGAGTGCCTCTTCCAACGACTCCTGATCCCCGCTCTTCATCAATTCCGAACCGCGGAGAAAAAGCCGGCGCCAAGCTAAAGCCTCTTCCTCCATCCTCTCCCCTCCTTCGAGCACGGCAAAAGGCGGCAGATCGACGCGGGCGCCCACTTCGGCAATCGGCGGAATCTCGGCGGCGAAGAACTCTTCCAGGGTGACCAGATAGGCCTGTGCTTCTACGCGATTGGCCTCCGCAGTCTTCAACCTTTGCTCTTCGTCGGCGTTGGAAAAGAAGGAGGCCTCGCCGATCACTCCGGGGATACCGTAGGAATTCCTGAGCACGTTGGCGCCTTTTTCGGGAAAGATCGCTCGATCTGAAATCAAGCAGGCGGGTGTGTCTCCGTCAAAAAGAGCGTCACGAATGTTGCGCGCCAACAATCGGCCCAGGGCAACTCCGGCCGAATTCTCCGAAGCCGCCCCGTGGAAGTAGACGATGGGAAAGTTGACCTCCGGATCGGCGGTCGCATTGTGATGGATGGACACAAAGACGTCGGCGTTGTTCTCAACCGCAAGCAAGGCCCGATCTTTGAGTTCGACCGAGACATCTTCGGTACGGGTCATCACCACCCGAGCCCCACGCTCTTCCAGCATGTCTCTCAGCAGCAGTGCGACCCGAAGGTTGATCCACTCTTCCCTTTCGCCGGCCGTCCCTACCCGAAAGTGGTCGGTCTCGGCCGTTCCGCCGTGACCGGGGTCGACACAGACAACCTTCCCGGCCAACGAGCCGTCCGCATCCCGCTCACCCTGATCCATACCCTGACACCCTGCGAACCCCAACACTCCGACGACAACCATCACGATCATTCCAAGGCCTCTGTCTGCAAACCTGTCCACCGGTATCTTCTTCATCCCGTCACGGAGTCCCGCCCTTGGAAAAAAGCAGGATCGCATCCCCGTTGTGACGGGCGCCGCCTGAATCTGTTGGAGCGTTGACGATCTCCCCCTCGATGACCATCGTGGTCGATCCGCCACCGTCCAAATTGACGGCGGAGACACAGCCGAGTTCCATCATCAGGTCGGTCAGTTCCGGAATCGACATGCCAACACTGACGCCCGGCCGGCGACCGTCCACCGTGACGAAGATCAGCGTCCCGTCGGCCCGAACTCCAACGGCGGTCCGAGGATGACGAGCCTTGAAGAAGACGGTGGACATGGACTCCTTCTGCGGCTCTTCAAGCCGTTCGCCGTTCCACAGCATCAGCGGGCCGCCCCCAAGAATGAACTGCGATTGATCCCACAGTCCCTCAGGATCCGGCAGGAGTGGAATTGAATTGACGTCGATCAATACCTCGGCGCCGACCCGAAGCCGCGGCGCCAGTTCCTGAAACCGCTCCCCTCCGATTGACAACACCACGCCGCCACAAGGAATCTCCGTACTGCCTTCACCTTGGTGAATGTCGGTGATCCTCCGGTCATGAATGACCACCTCGGCGCCACCCGAGGAGGTCAGAGTCGTGCGGTGAAACTCCGGGGTAAAGAGCACGATCTCCGACGCCTTTCGCGGCCGGTTGATGCCATCGATAACGACCCTCGTCCCATTCTCGAAGACAACTTTGCCTTCAAAGGAGAGTCGACCGAAGATCGCTTGAGTCGTTCCATCTTCTTCATAAAAACCAACGGCCCCACGGCCCCGATCGGGCTCAGATAGGAGGGCGCCGTCGATCTGAAGCGCCCCCTGCGAGTCTCCTGCCAGGAGTCCCTTCATCCGATAGTAGCCACCATTGATGGCAGCCAGGGCGCCCTTGCGCACGGCCAATTCGAGGGTCGTCTCCAACCCGATGGCCGCATCCATGGAATGGGCCACCCGAACATCAATCTTTTTCGGGTCGACCACGAGCACGTCAATCCGCCAGGGACCGCCGGCTGCGGCCGCGTCCGCCTGCACCTCCTGGATTTCCAGAGAATCGGGGAAACCGCATTCGACAAGGCGGCGTCCGGTAGCCTCGGCCTGCTTTCGGTCCCGGGCGGAGGGCGTAACGACCCAGTATTCGTGGCCTTCACTCTGCGGCACTCCGACGATGCCGCACTGCTTGAGGCGATCGAGGGTAGCGGCGGTCTCCGACTGGCGCTCGTAGACCCCGACGAAAACCCGGTAGCCAATGCTACTGGAGGCTTCACCCTTGAGCATGAGGCGATGCTCAAGGCCGGGACTGACGGTCTCGGCCCCTGCCAGAACCGCCACCAGGAAGAGACAAGGAATCAGGATTGCACGAAATATTTTGCCTCGATGTCTCATTAGGCCCTCAAATCTTGATGAAGATCTTCTTCCGGTACAGGATTTCCATCAGCGCCCACCAGAAGATGATGTTGACGACAGCCCAGGCAAGGGAGGCCCAGTAGTCAGGGATCCAGGGGGTAAAGAAATGATGGTAGAGCCAGCCCTTGAGGGTAATCGCCTTGTCCTCGGCGCCGACCCATCGGATCTTGTACATCGCCTTGGCGACCAGGCCGCTGAGCACGAAGACAGTGATGGCGTTCATCCCGAAGGCCTCAAAAGGCCGGATCCATCGATGGGATTGCCGGAGATCGACGAAATAGGAAACGACACCGAGACAGAGCAAGGCCAGGCCGGCTGTCAAAACGACGTAACTCGAGGTCCAGAGGTTCTTGTTGATCGGAAAAATATAACCGAAGAAAAACCCTGCTGTCGTCAAGAGGCTTCCCCAGACGAA
>JAOZPW010000401.1 GCA_029932545.1 Thermoanaerobaculales bacterium
GGGGGAGCACGGGAGAGGGGGAGAGGG
Source organism: Thermoanaerobaculales bacterium (assembly GCA_029932545.1). Taxonomy (GTDB): domain Bacteria; phylum Acidobacteriota; class Thermoanaerobaculia; order Thermoanaerobaculales; family Sulfomarinibacteraceae; genus DAOWGJ01. The sequence goes on from JAOZPW010000401.1 coordinate 28, forward strand.
GGAGATCGCGCGGGTTGGCTCATGGTCCGACCGACGTCGTCCCCGCGTTTCAATCTCCTCGCATCCCGACATCTGGCGTCCCGGCTCTCCGCGAATGGAATCAACCAGTCATGGCGGTATTTTTCGTCTTGTTTCGTTACCAATAATACGCGGCGGTACCATCAATATCACCTCTACCTCAAACGCGCTCTCTCCCCCTCCCCCCTGCTCCCCCTCTCCCCCTCTGTACCCAGAAAAGCCGTCCCGGATTTTCTGGGTACTTGAGCCCGAGGCCCGGCCGTATTACGATGGTCTTCCTACCACGCTGCACCATCGGTGCAAGGAGATTCTCATGGCATTGAAGAGTGAAAACGTTATGAACGACAGGATGAAGGCGCTGGAGACGGCGCTGGGTCAGATCGAGCGCCAGTTCGGCAAGGGCGCGATCATGAAAATGGGTGATCAGCCTCCGATGCGCGTCAACGTCATTCCGACGGGATCGGTCGGGTTGGATGCCGCGCTGGGTGTTGGAGGCCTTCCCAAGGGCCGGGTGACTGAGGTGTACGGTCCGGAATCGTCGGGAAAGACGACCCTGGCCCTTCATATCATCGCCAACGCCCAGAAGGCGGGGGGCTTGGCGGCCTTCATCGATGCCGAGCATGCACTCGACCCTGAGTATGCGGCCAAACTCGGCGTCAACCTGGACGAGTTGCTGGTGTCTCAGCCGGATTTCGGCGAGCAGGCGTTGGAGATCACCGAAACCCTGATTCGTTCGGGCTCGATCGATGTCATCGTGATCGACTCGGTTGCCGCGCTGGTGCCCCGGGCCGAACTCGAAGGAGATATGGGTGAGGCCCAAATGGGGCTTCAGGCCCGGCTGATGTCGCAGGCCCTCCGTAAGCTGGCGGGGGTCATCTCCAAGTCGAATACCTGCCTGGTCTTCATCAATCAGATTCGGGAGAAGATCGGCGTGATGTTCGGTAGTCCGGAAACAACAACAGGCGGTCGGGCTTTGAAGTTCTATTCGTCGGTTCGGATCGATATCAGACGGATTTCGTCAATCAAACAGGGCGAGGACATCATCGGCAACCGCACCAGGGCCAAGGTTGCCAAGAACAAGGTGGCCGCACCCTTCCGCAAGGCGGAGTTCGACATCCTCTACGGCGAGGGAATTTCCCTGACTGGGGAACTGCTGGACCTTGGTGTGGAGTATCGACTGGTTCAGAAGTCCGGCTCGTGGTACTCGTGTGGTGAGACACGTCTGGGTCAGGGTCGGGAAGCCGCCCGGACCTTTCTCAAGGAAAATCCCGAGATGGCAGCCGATCTGGAGGTCCAGGTCAGGGAGCATTTGGGACTGATGCCAGGCGCCGGTGACGAGGGTGTTGACGAGACCGAGGCCGACTAGCCGGGTACGATCAAAATTATGATTTGAGAATGCAGAGGGGCGCCCCGGTGTTGTTTCATCGGGGCATGCCCCGTCTCGGAGGTGTTGATGAGATCCAGGATGATAATTGTTGGGTTGATGCTGGTTGCCGCTTCGGTGGTGTTTGCTGCCCCCCCGAATGCCAAACCTGAATTACCGCCGCAGGATGCCGAGGTACTTCGTTTCGTCGCCCGTGCACTGCCGTGGCATCCGACGTCGAACTTCAAGATTCTCAGCGACGACAAGCAGATGACGCCTTCGGGAGCCTTTCGTTTGATTCAGGTGGAGCGGACCGGCTCACAGAGGTTGGATGGACGCACGAGCTTGCTCATCGACGAGCCCGGCAAGGCGGTCTGGTTCGGGAATATCGGCCGATTGCCGTCGAAAGACGTCGGTGCCGGCGTCGAAGAATTGAAGGCCTTTGTCGAGGTGTTCATTCCTGATCTCCTGATGAAGAACATGAGGATGAAGGTGAAGGTGGACTGGAATGTCACGAAGCAGGGTCCTTCTGCACTCCTTCTTTTCGCGCTTGATGTCGATACCGGGTACGGTTCGTTTCGGAGGCCGGGCGCCGTGACGGCTGACGGCGGCCTTGTATTGCTCGGGGCGCCTCTGCCGTTTGATCAGGATCCGGTGGCCTATCGGCGAGAGCTCTTTGAAAATTCCGACACCATCATGTGGGATCACGAAAATGAGGATGCGATGGTTCGTATCGTCGAGTTCTCGGATTTCGAGTGTCCGGCATGCAGGGTCAAGTGGCCCCTGATCAAAAGCCAGATAGAGAAGAACCCAGAGACCGTTCTGCACGGCATGGTCAATTTTCCTCTGCCGTCGATCCACCCGTGGGCTTTCCGTTCGGCGTCTGCAGCTTGGTGCGTCTCCGACATGAGCCCAACGCTCCTTCCTCAGTTCAAGGAGACTTTTTACTCCCTGCAAAATGACATGGAGCTGTCACTGGTGACGCCGACGTCGGTTGATTACGTCATCGGACACGGGCTGGATGAACAACAGTTTCTGGAGTGTTACCTTAAGCCGGTTTCGCTGGATGCGGTCCATGCCCAGATGGCGTTCGGCAACGCCCTCGGCATCAACTCGACGCCGACATATTTTGTCAACGGCTGGATGTTGTTGGCGTCCGACGCTCTGACCCTCGATCAATTGGTCAAAGCGATGATTGCGGGGGAAGAGCCGTAGGGAAAAGGATGAAGGATGAAGGAGGAACTCCTGGTCTACTCCGGGTGGGGCATGAGGAAGGTCTCCCGGGCCTTCCTACGCCAGGATGCCTTCCATCGACGGGGCGAGAGTCCTCAAATCGAGGACCTGCGTGGGATTGAAAAAGGCATTAATTTCATTTCCTGGCCGGTTGACACTTGGTGCATACCTTAATAGGTTGGTAGATCACAACTAGCCCGGACTTCTCACCGGTTTTCGAAGCGAAAGGCGCGAAACGCAATGAGATTCGGTGATCTCGCAAGAT
>JAOZPW010000115.1 GCA_029932545.1 Thermoanaerobaculales bacterium
GCTGGAAGGCCGAGAAGCCGGGAGGTGGGAGTGTGTTCCCCGACGGGGCGTGCCACTTATGACTTTCTCCCCGCGCAGACCCCCCAACAACGAAAACGCTACGGGAAAAGTCATGGGTGGCAACCCTCGGCGAGCGCCTCAGAGGCAAAGTCTCGGACAACGGCGTAGGCCGCCGAGGTCCTTTCCCGGAGGGGCGGTTCTCCTTCCGATTCGAAAATGCTGCCCCTCCGGGAAAGGTTCGAGCGGGAGCGTTCGCGCTCCCGAAGGCCGGGGTTGGAATTTGGATTAGGGAGGAGCAGGCTAGTATCTCGGCGTAATGTTGTATGGTTTGAACATGAGAAGGGTGGGGCCGGTGCAATTCCAGAATAATGCTGTCGTGCACGTTGCGGTTTTTGCGGTCGAGTTTGTAGTTAGGTCGACCCCTCATCCACAGGTTTAACCGAAATGTATTGGTATCATTTCTGGATGTTCCTCATCGCGGGCACGATTGGGTTTACAGTTTTCCACCGCTGTGCACCAATGCACTCGAAAAGGATCCGGGAGTTTTTCGTCATTTCGGTCGTAGCTGGTTTCGTCCTGACAACCATTTTGAATATCCGCCTCTTCATCCGGCTGGCGATCACCGGGAACATTGACGCTCCAGTTGCCCTTGGGCTGGCGCAGACGATGATCAATCCGCTCCATTTCGTGATTCCAAAGAGACTGATCTATCGGTTACTCGAACCTCTTCCCGGCGATACCGTCTCATGTGGCTCAGCCATCGACATGATCCCATTTGACCTGTGGAATGCCATTATTATCGATCTCCTCATGGGGTCTTTGTTCTGGGCAGCAGTGGCGTTGGTTGTGATTCGTCTGCTTTTTGGAGAGAAGGTCCAACGGGAAGACAGACTCTGAACCCCAATCAATCGTAATTTTCAAATTTTTCCCTGCCTGCCGCTTTTCCTGGCGCGGTCCACTGTTCTGGAGCCTGTATTCCAAATCCGGCCTTCGGAAGTGCCTGACGGCCCTCCCGCTCGGTCCTTCCTCGGAGGGGCGCCATTTCAGAAATCGGGAGACTCTCGCCCCTCCGGGGAAGAACCTCGGCGGCCTACTGCCTCCGTCCGACATTCGTTCGCCAAGGCGCTCGCCGGGGATTGCCCCACACAGCCTTTCCCGCAACGACGGCGTTATCGGGGGTCCTGCCGGAGGGAAAAGCTGTGTACGGCACGTCCCGTCGGAGAGGGAACCCTCAGATTCCAATTGACGAACGACGAGAATCCGAGGATCCTGTCGCCCTGACGGAGGACCCGTGAAACTGACAATTCTGACAACCGGCGGCACGATTGACAAAACCTACAACGAGTTTGACGGCAGTCTGAGCAATGCTCGGTCGGTACTGGATAGGATCCTCGGCAGCCTGCGTTTACCCGACGTTTTTATCCGCATGGAAGCCGTAATGTCCAAGGATTCACTCGAGATGGACGATCAGGACAGAGAACGCATCCTTGATGCGGTCAGAGCGGCGCTACCGACGTCCGATGCCGTCGTCGTCGTGCACGGTACCGATACTCTCTCCAAGACCGGGGACGTGCTCTATCACGAGTTGGCAGATCTCGAGCATCCGGTGATTCTGACAGGTGCCATGCGCCCCTACGAATTCCGCGACACCGACGCCTTGCAGAACGTAACAGAGGCGTTGCTCGCGGCCAGGTTACTGCCCGCCGGCGTGTACGTCGCCATGCACAACCGCGTGTTGATCTTCCCCGGCGTCTTCAAGGATCGACAAGCCCTGACCTTCCGCCCCAAAGCTGAGAGCTGATCGCTGAGTCTCCTGCAAAAAAAAAATCCCCAAGAAGAGTAGCCACAAAAAGGCCGGTTATCCCCACAAATGCAATTCGTTCGACGAATTGCGTGCTAATCTCCGTCGATGAACTCCAGGATGATGAGGTTGTTTGCTGCTGTTGCCGTGCTGGTTGTTGGATGGTGGCTTCTGCCGGCTCCCGCAGCGGCATTTGGATCGGCGTGGAGCGTGCTGCCGCCGGTTCTGGCAATCTTCCTGGCTTTGTGGGCTCGGCAGGTGGTGGCGTCGCTCTTCCTGGGTGTGTGGCTGGGTACGACGATGCTCGCAGGTGATCCGGGTCGCGGTTTTCTGCGTCTGGTCGACACCAATTTACGGGAGGCCCTGACCGATCCCGATCACGTCAGTATTTTGCTCTTCTCAATGCTTCTTGGGGGGATGGTTGCGGTGATGAGTCGTTCCGGGGGAACCGCCGGGGTGGTAGGGCGGCTGGAGCCGTTGGCGACGACGCCACGCCGAAGTCAGATCGTGACGTGGCTGATGGGTGTGGCGATTTTCTTCGACGATTACTCGAATACGCTGGTGGTCGGACACGCGATGAGACCAGTGACGGACCGCCATCGAGTCAGCCGGGAAAAACTGGCTTTTTTGGTCGACTCGACGGCTGCGCCGGTTGCCTGTGTGGCTGTGGTGTCGACATGGGTTGGATACCAGGTGTCGGTGCTTGGAGATGCTCTGCAGGCGAATGGCGCCGATCTCAACCCCTTCTCGGTATTTCTGGCCTCGGTTCCGGCGGCGTTCTATCCCTTTGCTGCGCTGGCCTTGACCTTCAGCGTCGCCGTATCGCGGCGGGACATGGGTCCGATGCTCAAGGCCGAGCGACGGGCTGCAGCCGGAGTCCTGCTGGCCGATCAGTCCAGGCCATTGGCCGATTTTGACACGACGGCTTTGGAACCGGAGCCGGAGACACCCCGCCGGTGGTTCAATGCCGCTCTTCCGGTGCTCTCAGTCGTTGTCGTCATGCTGGTAGGGCTGTGGGTGACCGGCAGGGCCAGTTTGGAAGCGGACGGGGCTGCCGCCGCAGGTCTTGCGGAGGTTATCGGCGCCTCGGATCCTTTCACGGTCCTGCTGTGGGGGAGCCTGGTGGGGCTGACCATGGCAATCGTATTGGCCATCGGTCAGGGGCTGTTGACCCTCGAAGAGTCGATGGACGCGATGGTTGCGGGTTTCAGAAGTATGTTGATCGCGGTGGTGGTCTTGACCCTGGCCTGGTCCTTGGGCCGAGTCTGTACCGATCTGGGCACGGCGGATTGGCTAACGGAAGCAGTCGGCCCTCATGTGCCGGTGGTGCTGTTGCCGGGGTTGGTGTTCGTGGTCGCGGCGGCGGTGTCATTTTCGACGGGAACCTCGTGGGGGACGATGGCGATCTTGACGCCACTGGCTGTTCCGCTGATTCTTCGAGCTGCGCCGGAGTCCGGGCCCCTGTTGTCGGTGACGGTGTCGGCCATTCTCGGAGGCTCGGTCTTTGGCGATCACTGCTCGCCGATCTCGGACACGACGGTGATGTCCTCGATGGCCTCGAGCTGTGATCATGTCGATCATGTACGCACTCAGTTGCCCTACGCCCTTTTGGCGGCAGGCGCTGCGCTGGTCCTTGGCTATGTGCCGTCATGTGTGTTTGGCCTGTCACTGTGGGTGACACTGCCGTTGACGATCGCCGGGGTCGTGGCTGTTTTCATGCTGCTGAGCAGTCCGGTGGATGATCACGACGACTCGTGAGGTGCTGTCAGGGAGTATTCCCACAATTTCAGCCTTTTGCGGAGAAAAACGGTATACTACGCCCCAGTTGGTGAGTTTTTGCCCTTTCTAACAGGGCGAAAGTGAAAGGAGGATCACCATTCGGAAATACGCGTTTCGAGATGCCCCAGATCAACCAAAGGTTCGAATTAACGAGCGCATTCGGTTGACACCAGTTCGATTGATCGATGAAGAAGGGGAACAAGTTGGTGTTGTTCCGGTGGACGAGGCATTGCAAATGGCTCGTTCCAAAGGTCTTGATTTGGTTGAGGTCGCTGCGACCTCCCGTCCTATCGTCTGCAAGATCATGGACTACGGACGTTTCCGCTACGAGCAGGAGAAGAAGGCTCGGGAGGCAAGACGTCATCAAACGCAGATTGAGGTCAAAGAAGTCAAGTATCGTCCAAATATCAATATTCACGATTTCGACACCAAGACTCGGTTGGCGAGGAAGTTCCTCGACAAGGGCAAGCATGTCAAAATTACGATCATGTTCCGGCGCCGGGAGATGCGGCGGCCCGAGAATGGATTCGAGATTTTGAGGCGCATCGCTGAAGCCTTGGCTGACATCGCCAAGGTCGATCGTATGCCAACCGAACTCGAAGGGCGTGACCTGACGATGGTGATTCGGCCGATTAAAAGTTAGCGTTCTGGCTTCCCAGCATTCTTCCGGATGACCGAGAGCGTTCGTTTCAACGCCTGATACGGAATCCGGTTGAGTGGGCTTCCCTGCCGCCAGGTTCGCCAAGCTGAGTCGTCGAGGTTTTCGAGGTCAGCCAGAGCAGGTTGAATCCGGTGAGGCGCCGGTTGGAACTCCTGATTGAGGTCGGCCGGTGCCTTTTTGGTGAACGGGCAGACCTCATTGCAGATATCGCAGCCCGCAGCCATGTTGCCCAGTGGAACTTCGAGATCCTCCGCAATTGGGCCCCGGTGTTCGACGGTGACGTAGGCGATACACCGGCGGGCATCGAGAAGGCGAGGTTCAGGGAAGGCATCGGTCGGGCATGCGTCAAGGCAGATCGTACATCGGCCGCAGTGTTCCGGCGCGGTGGCGTCCGGCTCCAGTTCGACATCGGTCAGCAAGAGGCCCAGGAAGAGCTCGGATCCCAGCCGGCGGTTGATCAGCATGGTGTTCTTGCCAATCCAACCCAGGCCTGCCCGAACGGCCCACTCTCGTTCCAAGGCAGGGGCTGTGTCGACGCAAGCCCGCCACCCTGTGCCGGGCTGCAGGTCAGTCAGCCAACGTCCGAGCCTCATCAGTTTCTTCTTGAGAATTCGGTGGTAATCGCGGCCCCAGGCGTATCTGGAGATCCACACGGTATCGGAGTCGGTCGATGATCGACTCTCCGGAAGACTGGTGTGGTAGCTCAGGGCTACGGCAACGACCGATTGGCAGCCCGGAAGCAGTCGGCGGATGTCGCTCCGGACGTCAGCCGTCTCAGCCATATAGGCCATCTCTCCGTGCATTCCGGCGTTGAGCCAGCGTCTCAGAGCGTCGGCACCCCGAGTCTCCCCCGCTGCGGCAATGCCTACGAGGTCGAAACCGTCGCCGAGCGCTTTGGCTTTGAGGTCGGATGCCAAGTTCATTCCTCATGCTATCAGCTATCAGCTATCAGCTATCAGCTATCAGCTCTCAGCTCGGCCGCCCGCAAGAACCATGAATTAGCCACAAAAAGGCACAGACGCCCGGCTCTCCACAATAGGATTTTTCAAAAAGTAAACGGGAGGGGTAACCTCCCGTTTTGAAAATCGTGCGGCTCAGAAGGACTATTTCAGGAAAGAACCCAGTAGGCTCGAGCCCAGTTTGCCGAGGTCGTCCATGACATCCCCGTCACCATCAGCGTCGAGCAATTTACCGAGCATGTCCATCGCTTGCGGCGCCTGCTGTTGGGCGACTCTACCCTCTTGCTGAATCATGGCCGCCGTGCCGGACGCATCCAAACCCTGTGTCCGTTGAGCCTTGCCCAAAGCGCCCATTACCAGGGGGGCCACCATGGCCATAATCTTGCCGACCGATGCCATGTCGACGCCGCTGCCGGCACTGAGGGCTTGTTCGACACCGCTTTGCTTGGCGCCGAATGCGTGTTTGAGAATTCCGGTGTCCGCGTTTTTCCCGCCGGCGAGGGCGCCGACGACATCGCCGAGGATGCCTCCGCTGTGCTTGCCGGCCAGGGCGCCGAACAGGGCGTCGGCGCCGGATTGTGATCCGGCGTTGCGGCTGAATGCCCCCATGAGCGCCGGCATGGCGGCAGTAACGACGCTGCTGACCTGGTCGTCATTCAGGCCGAGGGTCTTTGAGATTTCTCCGATGCCGCCGCCCTGAAGCTGCTGCATCAGATCGTTGAGAATTGACTCCGCCATGTTCAGCCCTTGAGGATGAAGGAGACCTTCATGTTGACCCGGTATTCGGTAATTTTTCCCTCCTTGACGATGACCTTCATCTCGTTGACCCAGGCGCCCTTGACCTTGTCGAGGGTCTTGTCGGCTCGAGCGATCCCCTTGGCCATGGCATCATCAAAACTGGTTGTTGAACTCGCGCTGATCTCGGTTACTTTTGCGACTGACATGTTGACTCCTCTTTGTGTGTGTCCAGTACACCAAATCGCCCATCGACCGGTATCTTCGACATTCATAATTGTTCGACCTTTGATTCTATCAGATACGATTCCGTGAAGGGCGGGCCGGTTTTGATAGGCTGCTGGAGAGGTACGTAGCATTTTGACCGAGTACAAGGGGGATTGAAGGATGACATACAGAAATCTTCGGGCACTTTCCTTCAGGGTGGCACTCGTGGCGTTGATGGTTTTGGCCTCCGGGTGCGCCTCGATTGCCCCTGATGAAAGGCCGGAGATCACGGTCTCCAACCTGAAATTGACCGAGGCGACGTTGTTCGAGACAACATTGACGGTGGCGGTTCGCATTTCCAATCCGGCCCTCGATTCGATCGTCATCGAAGGGGCGTCGTTCAAACTGGTCCTGGACGGCAAAAAGGTCGGGCGCGGCATGATGAAGGATGCCGTGACGATTGATGGGTTGGATTCCCAGATCGGCAGTGTGACCTTTCATGTCAACAACGCGTCGGCTCTGTTCCGGCTGCGAAATGTCATTGAAAGGCGAACTGTCGGCTACGGCATCGTCGGTCATCTGTACCTGCAGCGGGGGTCAGGAACGACAAAGATCAAGGTCGAACAGATTGGGCAGCTCGACCTGAACGACGGCATGGGACTTGATGAGCCGGGGGCTGAATAATGAGTCGTTCACTGCTGACTGTCACGGGTGTCGCCCTCCTGGTGATTGTGTGCCTGGGATCCTTTCCGGCCGAAGCCCGGAAGCCTCTTGTGCCCCGCGGTGTGGTGATCATGTCTTCCGGCGACCAGGTGGTGCTGGTCGATCCCGCATCGTCAGGCATTCGTTCGTTGGAGACGGGGCCGGTTGGCTTTCTCTTTCCTGCACCGGGGGGTGTTCTCTTCGCTCCCGATGTCGTCAATGGACGGACGGGCGTCATCGATTTACGTTCGGGCCGGGTAGTGGAAATGATTTCCGGCGTGACAATGCCTCACTTCGGACCCCGGAGGGATCGATATCTGGTGGTTGCCGGCGCACTGACGATGGTCAGTTATCCCGAACGCTCGTTGATCTTCAGGATGGATGGGGAATTCGACCGGCCGTGGCAGGTCCAACTCGGTCCGGAGGGTATGACGGTGCTCATTCTGGAGCGAAGACCTTCCGGGGAGGGTGGTACGACGATTTCTGCGATCGACATCATGCATAGGCGGGTTGTGTACAGCAAGATCTTTGACCACGATCTTATTCACTTCGCCATGGCCCCGTCAAGGGGAGTGATGGCCGTCATCGACCGAACGGCCGGGGATGTTGTGCTGCTGGACTCGATGACCCTGATCGAGGTCCGGCGGCTGCCGGTTCCGGACGGGGCGACAGACGTGGTTGTCCTCTCCGATGGCAAGGAGTTGGTGGTTGCAGGCGCCTCCGGGCGTTTGCTGCGGTGGGCGCTCAAGGTCAAGAGCGATGCCTTGCAGGTGTTGACCCAAGACCCGATCATGATTCCGGGTCGTACGATGAGGTTGGCCGTCGGGCCGGACGGACGGTTGGTGGCCGCCGCGACCGATCTCGGGCGTCTGATCATTGTTGACTCAAAGAAGGGTGATGTCATCGGCGAGTGGGAAATTCCACAGGCACTTCGGGATTTTCAGTGGGTTGATTCTCAGCAACGCGGCCCGTTGCTGCCTTCGTGGTCCGACAGTGGTTTCGGTCCGGAGGGTGCGGACCTGGGTATAGAGAAGAAATAACGAAGACAATTCCAACCTCGAACGCTCCCAGCTTCACCGGGTCTAGTAAGATAGCAGTTCTGGCCATGTACCAAGAGTTTTATAATCTCCGCGAGCCGCCGTTCAATATCACGCCGGATCCCCGCTACCTGTTTTTCAGCCGGCGCCACCGCGAGGCATTCGACCACATTCTGTTCGGCATTACCCAGCGCAAGGGGTTCATTCAAGTGACGGGAGAGGTAGGTGCGGGTAAGAGCACCCTGTGCCGCGCAGCGCTCGAGGAACTCGGGGAGGGTTACGCGACGGCCCTGATCCTCAACCCGGTGATGACCGGTATCCAGTTGCTACGGTCGATTCTCCGAGAGTTGGATCTCAGCGATCGTGGCAACGATCGGATTCGGCTGCTTGAGCGGCTCAATGCCTATCTTCTGGAGCAAATCGGCAACGATGTCGACGTCGTCCTTTTCATCGATGAGGCTCAGGACATGTCTGAGGACCTCCTCGAACAGGTTCGCCTCCTGTCAAATTTGGAAACCGACAACCGAAAGCTGCTGCAGATTGTCCTGATCGGCCAGCCGGAGTTGAGGGATACGCTGGATCGGCCCGAATTGCGCCAACTGCGCCAACGGATCACGGTGCGATACCATCTGGGATCTCTCGATCGGCAAGAAACCGAGTCCTACATTCACCATCGCCTCCGCGTGGCAGGGAGCAACGGACGGCCCTCCTTCAGTCGCTGGGCAATCTCTCGGGTTCATCGCTATTCACGGGGGGTTCCCCGGGTCATCAATGCCGTCTGTGACAAGGCTCTTTTGGCAGGGTATGTCGAGGGTCTCGATCACCTGGGCCGGCGTGAGATCGGTCGTGCCATTGGGGATCTCGAGGGCTCCGAGCGATGAGTCTGATCAGTGACGCACTGAGAAAGGCCCGCCAGGAGACGGCAGAGAAGGAGGCGAAGAACCGGGGAATGGAAACGCCGGTTGTAGCCGGTTACTGGAAGAGGGGAGGCCGTCTCAGTATCGGCCTGATTCTGGGTGCGGTAATTGCCATTGGCGCTGCAGGGATCGGTGGCGGGATGGTGTGGTGGGTGCTCGTGGACCGATCGGTCAAAGGCACGGTTGAGGCGCCTGATGAGATTTCTCCGGCCGGAGCAGAGATTGCCGAGGCCCAGCCGGATCAAGCGAGTGTTGAGCTGGTGCTCCCTCAGCCGGGGGGCGTATTGGCGCCGACTGTGATGCCTGTCAAGTCGAGGCCGGATGACCATGACGATTTGCAGGCCGCGGACTCGGAGGCCGTGATTGTCGACCGGATACCGGACCGGGAAGAAGAAGCGCTGGTAGAAGGCCCCTCACCAAAGCCAACGCTCGCGGATGGCGAATATGTTGGAGAGGCTCATGTCGGTGACGTGACCTTGACCTTGGACTATCTGGTCTACCGAAAAGAGAATCCCTTCGCGCAGATCAACGGACGGGATGTTCGCGTCGGCGCGGTGATCGAGGACTATGTCGTCGAGACAATCACGGAAAACAGTGTCGTGCTGAGTCAGGGTGACACCAGAATTGTGCTTCGTGTGCAATAGGGATCTGGCCGGGCCACAGGGAGACTGAATATGAGAGAACCAGCAAGGAAGACCGCGATCTACTCCGACGTGGCGCCGACGGAGCTGCCGGCCTGGACTGCGCTCGAGCGGCACGCCGTTGACATCGGTGATCTCCAACTGATGGATCTCTTCGCCACGGGGAGCGACCGTTTCGATCAATTCTCGGTGGAGGTTGATGACTTCCTGCTGGACTACTCGAAGAACAAAGTGACCGAAAGGACGATGGAACTGCTGGTTAATCTGGCACGCGAGTCCGGCCTTCCCCAAGCCCAGGCGGCGATGTTTGGTGGCGAGAAGATCAACTGGACGGAGCATCGGTCGGTCTTGCATTGTGCCCTGAGGAACCGCAGCGGAGACCCGATCCTGGTGGATGGACACAACGTCATGCCGGATGTCGAGCGGGTCTTGCGGCAGATGCGGGTTTTTGTCGATCAGATTCGTTCCGGGCGGTGGCTGGGCTTCAGCGGCCGGGCGATCGAGGCCGTCGTCAATATCGGCATCGGTGGATCGGACTTGGGTCCGGTAATGGTGACCGAGGCCCTCAAGCACTACCATGACGGCCCGATCGTTCGCTTCGTCTCGAACGTCGATGCGTCGGACTTTGTCGAGACCACCCGGGATCTGAACCCGGAGACTACGCTATTCATCGTGGCTTCAAAGACATTTACCACGCAAGAGACCATGACCAATGCCCGGACGGCCCGAGACTGGCTGGTGGCGGCGTCTGGAGACAAGGCAGCAATCGCTCGCCATTTTGTCGCGCTGTCGACAAACCGCGAGGCGGTCCGGAGTTTCGGGATTGACCCTGTCAACTGTTTTGAATTCTGGGACTGGGTTGGGGGCCGGTATTCTCTGTGGTCTGCGATCGGACTTTCGATTGCCGTCGCCGTTGGATTCTCGGGCTTCGAGAACCTTCTCGAAGGTGCTCATCGAATGGATCGGCATTTTCGGGAGGCGCCCCTTGAGGCCAACCTCCCGGTCACTCTGGCTCTCCTGGGGATTTGGAATCGGAGCTTTCTGGGCGCCGCCTCGCACTCCCTGCTTCCTTATGACCAATACCTCCATCGTTTCGCAGCCCATTTCCAGCAGGTCGACATGGAGTCCAGCGGCAAGATGACCGACCGGGACGGAAACAGGGTTGAGTACGACACCGGACCGGTGATTTGGGGTGAACCGGGAACCAACGGACAACACGCCTTCTTCCAACTCCTGCACCAGGGGACGACCGTTGTTCCCTGCGATTTCATTGGCTTCGTCGAAAGTCTCAACCCTGTGGGCGACCATCACCGGAAACTGATGGCCAATTTTCTGGCGCAAACAGAAGCCCTGATGCGGGGCAAAAGTGAGGGTGAGGTTCGGGACGAATTGAAGAAAATGGGCATGGAGTCCGCCGAGATTGATCTTCTGGCGCCCCACAAGGTCTTCAAAGGCAATCGTCCGACCAATACCCTGTTGCTCAAGCGACTTACGCCGGAGAGCCTCGGCATGCTGATCGCCGCCTACGAACACAAAATCTTCGTACAGGGTGTCGTATGGCGCATCAATTCATTCGACCAGTGGGGTGTTGAACTGGGCAAGGAGTTGGCCGGAACCATTCTTAAGGAGGCTGAGGGCTTGGCCCAGGGGATCGACATCGATCTTGAAAACCACGATTCATCGACAAGGGCCTTATTGAAGAGAGTGATGGGGGATGAGAGGG
>JAOZPW010000116.1 GCA_029932545.1 Thermoanaerobaculales bacterium
TTCCCGATCCTGGCCCTGCTGCCCTTGAGGGGAATGCACCGAGCGGGGACGCCGCCAGGCGGACCCGAAGGCCGGGGTTCAGTAGATCGCAGCTTCAGAATCCGTGCCGAAATGGACGAACATCACTCCAAGACCTACTGCAACACCTCGTCCTCAATCTCCTCCAAAGAAGCCTCAAGGACCACATCCCCATGACTGACCGGGGTTCGATGACAGGTGGCACACCGGAAGAGATCGGGTTTGCCCCACTCGGGGTTGGTCGCCTCCCTCTTGTGGCATTCAATGCAAATTCCGTGGGCTGCTTGGCTGAGTCCCGGGGCCGTCAGGTATTCGAAGGTCTTGACCACTTGATTCTCCGCCATCATGTCCTTCTCGTGACAGGAGGAGCACTTTTTAGCCGTGACCCCGATCCGGGGTCCTTCTTTGGGATGACAGCGCTCACACGAGGCATTTTCCCCAAGCAGCCCAACGTGGCGAAAATGGTCGAACAGACGGGTGGGAAGATAGAGATCCGAGTGGCATTCTGAGCAGGGCGTTCCTACGTCCCCCGGCAAGTGCAGGTGGTGACAGGTACCGCACGCCTCCTTGCCCAGGCGCTTGACGTGCTCGGCATGCGGAAAGGCCACGGTTCCAATGGGGAAGCCCACCTTCAAGATATCGCCTCCCCGCGCCCTTTGGACCGGAGAAGCCTCGACCAGGGGTTGCCAGGGTGTTGAAGTCAATCCCAACACCAGAGCGACCACGAACACCAGCGAGTACACCCGCCGCGAGGCAAATGTGGGGTCACCAAGCCACACCTGGGTGAGCCGATCGAAGCGCGGCAAAACAAAGAGCTGCCGCTGCCGCCATTTCTCCTCCTCATCGAGGATCTCATGCTCTACCGGGAAATGCTCCTGGATGAACAGATAGATCAACGCAAAGAAGGAGACAATGCCGAAGCTGACGGCAAACTCGGTCCACATGGGAAAGTAATCAGTGCGCGTCGCCCATACCTGGGCCAGCCCAGAGGCATCAATACGGTAGAGCAAGAATCCCATCAACCCCATGGAGGAAGCGATGAACACTCCAGTGTGGCTCCTCCGTACCTTCGGGATCAGAAACAGTACTAAGGGCACGATCGTGGACAGCCCCATCTCGAACCAGAACAACCGGGCCTCAAAACTTCCCTCGAAGGCCAACCCAATCTTGTCGTGATGCCACAAGTCAAACAGACGGAACGCCAGGTACAAGGCGAGAGCCCCCGCCGCAAAGCGAGCAAGACCTGACAGCATATCGGTATTGGGCTTCCGTTTGTACAACCAGGCCGTTACGGAGGACTCGAAGATCACCATCGACAGACCGAGGCAGATGGCGGAGACGAAGAACAGCTCGGGAAGATGTGGCGTGTACCACAGCGGGTGGAGCCGGAAGGGCATGATCAGGAGCAGAGTGCCCAGACTCGACTGGTGCAGGGTCGAAACTGAGATGCCAAGAATGATCAGCGGCAGCTGCATACGAAGCAATATTCGGTACAAGGCCTGAAAACGGGTTCTTTCGAGGAACACCGGTAGAAACTCGAGGAAGAGGATGGTCAAGTAGATCATCACACACCAGGCCACCTCGAAGAGGGGCGATTGGGGATTCCAGAAGATCAGGGCATGCCAAATGTTCCACGGCAATCCGAGGTCGAAAAGCAGACCTACCGCCACTGCGGCGTAACCCAGCAAGGCAGTGAGAATCGCCGGCCGCACGGCATGGTGGTATTTGTCACGCTTGAAAACATGGGCGATGGCGCCGATTACAAAGCCCCCCGCGGCCAAGGCTACGCCCCCCATGACGTCGAACCCCACCCAGAGGCCCCACGGCGTAGTATCCGACAGTGCCGTTGTGGTACCCAACCCACGTGTAAAACGGATGATGGTCACCGCGGCAGCCAGTCCCGTGATGAACCACAGAATGCCCTTGGTGATCTGGACTCGCCGAGTCATCGTTCGCCTCCCTCGTCCTCTGTGGTTTCAGGCGCCTCCGTCACTTTCTCTCCCGGCGCCTCCGCGGCCAGACGCATCCTCCGGTCGATCACCCACCATGTAGCGGTCATGAATGACGCCATTCCGAGAAACTCGAGCGGAACCTTCTTGAGGGCGGCCCAGGTTCGGTCAGGCAACGGCTCGGTTCCCAGATACTTCTTATCCTGCCAGGCGAGAAAGCCCAGGTCCACATGGGAGATATAGATCACCGACGTCCCCCCTACCTCGTGCTCTCCCCAGATGTGTTGGATGTACTTTTCAGGCTCGGCCGCAAGTCGCCTCCGTGCCTCGGCGAGCATCTCCTCCTGGGAACCGAACGTCGTTGCCTCCTTTGGACAGGCATTGACGCATGCCGGTTTGTCAATCTCGCCGGACTTGAGCTTGTCGTAACACAAAATGCATTTGCGAACCGATGGATTGATCGAGTTCCACTCGTAATGGGGAATCCCGTAGGGACAGCCCATCATGCAGTAACGGCAGCCCATACAGATGGCTTTGTCGTATATCACCGGCCCTTCGGGAGTCTTTATGAGGGCGCCCACTGGGCAGACCGAGACGCAAGCGGGTTCGAAACAATGCCGGCACTGTTTGCGAACACTCACCTCATCAGGACGCCGAAAAATGCTGGTCCACCGAGTAGCCGAGAGGCCGTCCTTCGAATGTCCCAAACGCGGCGGCCCATCTTCCACCGGCATGCCATTGATCTTCTTGCACGCGGCCACGCATTCCTCGCAGCCAATGCACCGTGTAACATCGTTCAAAATGCAAGGATTGTCGATCATACTCCCTCCGAATCCTTTCCGAGACTCAACCGAACACGTTCACCGGAGCCCGGCGGAAACCGCCATCCCAACTCGGAAGATGTCTGACTCGTCCAGAACAACACCATATGGACAAGCTTGGAGAACGGCACGAGAAGAATCAGCAGCTCTGCAGAAAGCAGATGGACCAGGTAGACAGCTTGGAGACCGAGGGGGCTCCAACTCGGGTGTGCAACCCAGAACCCGGTAACGAACGGTACGGCACAGAGCAGCGGCAGCAGCCAATCCTGAGGTTTGCTGATCGTCCTTGATGCCTGATTGAGCATTCGTCCCAGCAAGAGCCCAACGGCTGCCACTACAGTCGCTACAGCAAGCCAGTCGGCCACGCTCCCGGGCAGGCGCCACCAAGAGATACCAAGTTCCTGCTGCCAAATCGCCACATGACCCGCGAGGAAAACGGGGACTACGATGACTCCGACATGGAAAATGAAGGACGTGAAGTTGTAGAGACGCCGTTCCTTCCGCTGGAGGTATCTCCACGGCAGGAGCCATTCCAGGTTCCGTCTCAGGGCCAGCCCCCAGGGCACCACCTGGTCTCCGGCACGGCGAAGGGCCCAAAAGATCTCCCAGACTTGAAGGAGCACATGGCGCAGCAACCCCAATGCCATAGCGAACAACGCGAGACGCAGCAACGGCCCGCGGGCCAGCGCGATCCAGCTTTCGAGCATTTCGTCCTCCTCAATCCAGCACGATGGCCTTGTAAATAAGGTCGTGCAATCCCACTACCTCCACATCGGTCAGTCCGTTATCCTGACAAACTTCCCGAAGCTGCTTTTTGCAGTTGGCGCAAGGGGCGATTACATAGTGCGCACCGGTCGCAGCAATCTGCTCGGCCTTCTTGGATCCCACCACATGGGTGCGATAGGGGCGCAGTTCGTCGACTGAAACCGTGCCCCCTCCACCGCCACAACAGAGGTTCCACTTGCCGCCGGGTGTCATCTCGACAAAGTCCTTGCAAAAGGCACGAATCAGCTCCCGAGGTTGGTCCACGATCCAACCGCTCCTCGCCAAGTTGCATGGATCGTGATACGTCACCCTCTCTGTGACAACGTCCGGATCGAATTTGATCTTTCCCTCCTTGAAGGCGCGGTGGGTCAACTCCATGATATTCACTACGGGTGGCGCGTCCCTGCCCCCGCCGAAGGTCTTGACAAATGCTTTGGCCGAACGCG
This sequence comes from Thermoanaerobaculales bacterium, assembly GCA_029932545.1. GTDB lineage: Bacteria > Acidobacteriota > Thermoanaerobaculia > Thermoanaerobaculales > Sulfomarinibacteraceae > DAOWGJ01. Next base: position 4,000 of record JAOZPW010000116.1, read on the forward strand.
AAGCGTGGCCGCACTCACCGATCAAGATCTTCTGGGAACGGAGCCTTTTTGCCTGATCCACCTCTTCACGGAGACACCTCTCGAGAATCCAGTCGCTGTAAAAGAGCCCGTAATTGATTCCGTCCAGAAACTCACTGCTGATAGTCCATGCGTCCCCGAGTCCTATCGCGTCGAGCGTGACCGCGATCCCCATCAAGGTCTCCGCTTCCATCAGGTAGTCGGAGACGGGCGCGAAGAAGATGAACTCTCGATCCGGTTTGTCAATCGGGAACTTCACCTTAATACTCTTGTCGTCGAAGATCTCCTCCTCCAAAAATTCCAGCGAGTCGGCAATGGCCGGCCATGGAATCGCCGATGTGTTTCGAGTCGGACCCTCCAATTGCGCACGGGTCGAGATCACAAGGGCACGTGGTACGAGCCCAATCTCCGACAGGACATACCTGGCCAGGTGGGTCACCAGGCCATGGTCAATCCCAAGCGGGCATTCCAGGGTGCAGCGGCGGCAGGCCGTGCAGTGGTAGTAGGTCTCCGCCATTTCAAGGATGTATTCGTCCGTCAACAACGGAGTGATCCTGAGGTGTTCCTCCACGATTCCACGCAGGGTGAAATGGCGTCTATACACCTCCAAGAGGAGGTCCGACCGGTAGCAGGGCACGTCTTCCGGCGCGTTGGTACGCTGGTAGATCTGACACGCACAAGAGCAGTTGGCACATCGTGCCGGAATCCGTGCATAGTTGTCGATCACTTGGCGGTAGTTCGTATGTTGGAGAATCGCCGCAAAGACCTCGAGGAAACGGCGAGGGAGATCCCCGGCGATCCGATCCTTCTCGATAATGTAGGACAAGCGCTCCTGAATCTTCTCCGACGTCAACCTCGGTGGACAAAGCCCGGCGAGAGTCTCGGCGGGAACGTCGGGCAAACTGGTGGCTCCGAGCTGCATTTTTGGCCCTTCCTCCCCGTCAAGCCGACGGGGTTGCCTTCATCGCCAAAGAATATGAGCAACACCCGTGCCAGGCCGGTGCGGTTACCGAATCCGGACAAAGGTCGGCCCTTAACTATTTCTCATTGTTTGAGCGTCTGAGCAAAGGGGGGCTCCTGTTACCCTGAGGTAACATTATCGAACGGATTCTTACTTATCCAGCGGCAAGATGATCGTGAAGACCGTGCCAACCCCTTCCTCAGAGAGAACCGTGATCTGGCCTCGATGGGCACAGACGACTCGGTAAACCACAAGCAGCCCCAGCCCGGTTCCACCTGAGCCCTTGGTGGTGAACATCTCGCTGAACACCTCGCCACAGAGCTCCTTTGGAATCCCGCGTCCGTTGTCCGCCACCTCGAGCCGGAGTTGCCCTCCGGGCTCGAGAAGGGTCGAGACCTGCACCCAATGGCGCTCCCTCGATGTCTCGAACCGACACGCATCCACGGCATTGGAAATCAGGTTGGTCAACAGGTTGTAAAACCCTTCCGAGTCCAGCCACCCGGTTTCGAGCTGCGGATCCTGGCTAATCAGGAGTTCTACACCGTCTGAAGCAGCCTTCTCCTCGTACAGCTTGACGGCCTCACATACGAGTTCCTTGACCGGCACAGGCGCACGCTCCATCGGGCGCTCCCGGGCACAATAGAGCTGATCACGGGAGAGCTTCATCACCCGATCAATGTTGCGGCGAACCATGGTCCAACCCTGTTGCACCAGATCCTCGTCCCCGGCTTCCATCCCTTCTTCCACGACGAAGACGCCGCCTTCGAGCCCGGTCAGGACATTCTTGATATAGTGCGCCATTCCTGCCATTGCCTGGCCCAACATGACAAGCTCCTGACGCATCTCGGTGGTCTTGGAGATATCCGTGACTACCTCCATACCCCCGACGATGCGCCCGTCGTCATCGAAGATCGGAGCTGTTTGAACGGCGACCAGGATGGTCTCTCCGGAAACCGTCCTGACGGTCTCTTCACCGACATGGATCTCCCCGTCCTGGAAGGTCTTGATGAGGGGACAGCCGACGCATACGTCCGAACGTCCCTTGTAGACGTCGTAACACAGCTCGCCGACCCTGTCGCCGAACAATCGCCGGAACGTCTCGTTCACCGCAGTGATCCTCATGTCCCTGTTCTGGATGGAGATTGCCGAGGGCACGATATCGAAGAGGCGAACCGCTGGAATTTCCGGCCCGCCGGCTAACGAATTTCCGAAAGACGTCAACATCATGTCTTCCTCTTTCCGAGGCCGAACAGCGAACCGTCAGCCGTCACTCGCCGTGGCACCCAATAGCTTCTTCGCCAAAGCCAGGAGTTCCTCCCGCTGGGGGGGCTTTTCCACGAACGCGTCCGGGGGCGGAACCTCCTCGAAGTCCTGCGCAAAGAAACTGCGGTACTGGGTGAGACCGGTCACGATCACGATCGGGACCTGCCCCAAGTCAGGGTCCTTACGCAACTTCCTGTACAGCATGATGCCGGTCCTCTTCGGCATGAGAATGTCCAGAAAAATCAGATCCGGCTTGACCTTCCGGGCCACCTCGAGCCCCTCTTCACCATCGGCGGCCTCCTCAACGTGATAACCATCTTTGGAAAGAAGCGTCTTGAGATAGGTCCTGACATCCGGTTCATCGTCCACCACCAGTATTCTTCCGCTCATCTTTCACCTCCTCAATCCGTCGGTTTCTGATGCAGCCAAAGAGGCTGCGAATCTTCGTACTCCACGATCCGGGTCCTCTTCCGCCAGATCGCCCAGAAGATCGGAGGGCGCCTCGCCCACGGCGGCCAAACGCTCAAGGGCCAGGAGTCGAATGTCGGCCCGGGCATGCTTGAGCTGCCGCCGGAGAATCTCAACCGCCCTGGTCGATTCTCCTCCAGCCGTTGACGCCAAAGCCCCGAGCGCCCGTACTGCACCCGGCGAACCTCGGAACGCCCCCAACATCTCGGCAAGCTCATCGGGATCGGTCTTCTTTGCGAGTTCGAGCGCTCTCTCCTCCGGCGCCGGTCCGCGGGCAGCCTCCTCCTCGAGTCGCAGCCGTTCCTTGAGATCGGGATCCTCGATTCGCTCCAGGGCCGCCTCGCGCAAGGCCGGCTCTCGAAGAGACGAGAGCAGCTCGGCGAGCTGCGCCTGGTCCGCAAACATATTGATGGCGATCCGCCGGGCCGTCAGGCTTTGATCTGGATCCCCAGCGATTCCACCAAGAACTTCCTGATCCCTGATTCCCTCGAAGCAGGCCATCATCAGTTCAGGTTGCTTACGCTCACGCATGATCCCGGCAAGGACGTCCGGCTCCGTGATAGCTCTGGCTGCCTTGAGGCGCACGTCCAGGTACTCTCCCTCGACTGCAACGCGGCGCATCGAGCCGGTCGACCGGAGCCTTTCCACGGCAAGGAGACGAACCTCAAGATCCGGATCCTCGCAGGAGAACCGAACGAGCTCCTCCTCGACTGTAGAACGCCGAACGGCATTCCGTCTCGCCTTGGGGTTGCCGGTCCGCCGATCCGGCTGCAAAAGATTCAGAAGGCCCATTAATCTCTCCTTACTGTCCTACTAGTGCATCTCCCATTCGATGAAACCTTCTCTGACGTCCACCATGGCGTTAACAATCAGCTCCACCAACCCGCCGTAGAGAATTCCGCACCGGTCCCATGCCTCGTAGTAGTTGATCAGATCCCGCATCTGGCCCTTGCAGTTGGAGCAGGGTGCACAGAGATATTTCTTGGTGCCAGGACCGATTTCGTCGGCAAATGCCTCCAAAATCTGCCGAAACTTGAGCCGGCCGGCAACCCGAGTCCTCCATTGGGAAAAGTTCAGCGAAGAGCAGATCGCAAACCCGGAACCTCCACCACAGCAGTAGTTGTGGACGCCATGGGGTTCCATCTCCCGGAATCGTGGAGCTATTTTCTTGAGAATGTTCCGCTCGGGCTGCACGATTCCCATCGACCGGGTGATATTGCACGGATCGTGGAGTGTAACGGGAAAGTCGTTCCGCGAGGGATCCAGAAGGAGCTTCTCGTTGACTACCAAATCTTCGAGCAGCACCAGGCAGCTCTCGGTCCGGACGCGGAGTTCTTCAGGAATCAACCGGTCGGCGATCGGCATCAGTGCCTTGTGGGCATGCCCACATTCTCCCACCAGCATCTTCTTGACCCCGAGGTTCTTTGCAACCTCGTAGTGTTTGAGCGCGACCCTGGAGTACTGGACATCGTCGTAGAAGAGACCGTAATTGACGGAGTCGTACCCCAAGAGCTCCGAGGACAGCGTCCACTTTATGCCGGCCGCCTCAAGGATGATCGCGAATGCCTGGAGATTCTCCGGCCATGAGAGGAACTCGCCGGCGTTGTGCATGACGAGGTATTCCGCACCCTCCACATCCATCGGCATCGGAATGTTGAGGCCGGCCTTCTCTTGAATATCTTCCTCGGCAAACTCCATAATGTCGGCAAGTCCTGCTGGGTTGAGCCCTGTGGAAGAACCGACCGTCAGTTGTTTGACCGTACCCTTCTCGTGCAGCTCAGGCATGGCAATTCCCAGCTCCTGGCTGAAAAGTTTCCTGATTTCTCTGGTGATCAACGCGTTGTCCACGCCGACGGGACAGGTCTGGGCACACCGGCGGCACAAGGTACAGCGGTAGCTGAGCTCCGCCAATCGAACCACGACGTCCCAGTCGAGTTCAATGTCGTTTCCACGCAGTTTGGGAAAGATCGAGCCCCCCGGCTTGATATACCGATCGACAATCTTCCGCAGAATCTCGGCACGAAAGGTCGGCCTGTAGACCTCCATCTCTCCAGAACCGGTGTAAATCGGACAGGCATCGGCGCATGTCTGGCACTTGACGCAATTCTCCAGGGACAGAATAAACGGCTGCAAAAACGTCCAGTTGTTTTCTTTCGTCAGCAGTTTACGAAGGCCTTCCAAGAAGGAGGCCACCACACGGTCCCGCTCTTCATCACTCTCGGGCACGGGAATCTGGGCCGCTGCAATACCGTCCGGACCGGGCACAATTCTCTCGAGCTGCGAATCGGTCAAGCGAGGAATCGGCTCGTCCTGCCAGTCCTCGTAGGGAAAGGGCAATGGAACCAGACGATTGACATCAACACCTTCGTTCTCGGTCAGAAAACTGGACATCTCTTCGCGGGTTTGGATCCTCGGTCCTTCCATCATCACTCTCCCTCTTCCATTCCCGGTATCGTCGTGGCAACCTCTCCCCAGGTCCTTCCGCCGCCGACGTGATCGGCGGACCAGTCCACACCAAAGGCCAATGCAGCCTGAAGCCTGCTCGCCATCTTTGGGTTTTCTTCGATCGGCTGGTCATCCCAGCGAACCTGGTGGTATGTAAAGTACTTGGCAAAGAAGTGCACCATACGGGTCAACGGCAGATAGAACAAGAAGAGTGCGCCCACCGCAATCTGGAGAGCCCACACAGCGGGAATAGTCGCCCCACCAAAACTCAGTAAAGAAACAAGACCGGCCGGAACGTCATTCATCCCTGGAAATCCGACCGCAATAGCCACAGTCAACCCTCCAAAGAGAACGAGCACGAGCAGATTGGCGCGGTCGAGCGGCGTGGTATAGAGGCGGAGTTTCTGATCGGTCGATCGCATGACAAGCAGCGCCAGGGCGCCCAGACACGTCAGACCACCCCCAATGACTCCTCCCGCCGTCAGAACAACCGTCACGAAGGGGCTTCCCAGTCCGACCATCACTGCCATCAGGCCAAGGGTCGTCCCGACAAGAAGGTAAAGACCCCAGTGGAAGGGAAATGAGGCCCACCACAGACGCCGGTTGTTCTCCCACACCCCCTTGAGGAGCAGGATCTCCGCCGCCATGGCGAAAATCTCCGCAAGGTGGTCCTTCTCGCGTTTCTTGGTCCACCACTCCAACTGCTCAAAATAGGAACCGCCGTGGTCCCTTCCCGGCTCATGGGCAACCGGGTACAGGTCCCACCGGAGATGGACGGGAGCCGTCGCATACTTGAAGGCCCTCAAAAGGCACCCTCCTGCAAATGTCACGAGACACAACCAGACCCAACCACCCAGAAGATATCCCACCATCGAACCTCCGGCGCCCCAATCGCGGGGCTGCTCTATTGCACATATAAGCAAGATGTATACCGAGACTAACCCAAGCGCCTTGCGCGACTCACACCCCAGGCTCTCACAACGTCTTCCGCACCTCGCAACGAAGATCGGTGAGCAAAAAAAATCCAGGACTCGGCCCCTTTGTGTAACCAAAAAGTAACACCCCGGCCGCAGCCGGGGTGTCGAACTCATTCATAATTTTATTGGTGGTCGTCAGTCCGCCTCAATCAGGTCATCCGCCGCGTATTTTTTCTTCACCCAGCCAGGGATCAACGACAACAGGACGAAGAAGACTGCGGCGATACCGAGATAAATCAGCGTCCTCTTGATTGCCTCGGGCTGTCCACCGGAGAGGATAACCTCACGGGCGGACCCTGCGGCGAAGTTGAATGCGATGGTTCCGGGGATCATGCACGGCAGAGTGACCAATAGGTACGTCCGGAACGGAATGTTTGTCAGTCCGTAAACGTAATTCTGGATATTGAAGGGGAAGATCGGCACCAGGCGGGTGATCATCAGCATCCGCCATCCCTGTTTTTTCACCCCTTCGTCGATCTTCCGGAGCATCGGCCTCTTATGAACCCATCCTTCCACCATGTCCCGAGCCGCGTATCGTCCAATGAGGAAGGCCAAAGCAGCACCGACATTGGCGCCGACGGTGGACCACACCGTGCCCCACACCGCCCCGAAAATCAGACCGCCGACAATCGCGATGGGCAGACCGGGCAGAAGCAGGATGCAGGCCACAATCCAGATCCCGATGAACGCCGCTGGGGCCCACGGTCCCATGCTCTGGAAGAAAGCATCCAGCTTGAGCACCCTGTCCTTGAGCGTTCCCTCCTTCAACAGGTCAAAGATCCCGAAATGGTTCGCGATGACCAACAGCACACCGATAACGGCCAGCACAATGACCAGCTTGACCCACGGCTTCAGACCCTTCTTTTCCTCACTCACGACGTTCTCCTCTCGGTACGGAGCGGGCCGGCCCCTCCGGCCGACCCGCTCGCATCAGGAAGGTATTTTATTATTTGCACGCCTCGCACAAGAC
>JAOZPW010000117.1 GCA_029932545.1 Thermoanaerobaculales bacterium
TCTTCGGGTTCTTCTTCGCGGTCCTCGGCCAGGTCGACGAACTCAAACTTAAGCGGTGGGGACTCCGTTTCAGGCTGTTGAATCTGTACGACGGGTTCTACAGCCTGGGGCCAGATATTGCCGACCCCCGGAACGATCATAAAAATCAGAACCAGGTGAAGCAGAAGTGAGGCGATCAGCGCCCAATGGAAGATGTTGTGGTCTCTGCGCATTCAACCTTCGGTTATCCAGCAAGAGTCTTGCCATATCTGACGCCGGACCAACGGCCGGTACAGTTGGCAACCATCGGGTAGGCGAGACAGAAAGAGGCGACCACGTAAACAACTTGAAATGAACGGGATACTCGGCCCGAAGTTTCGAGGGTTCAGAACCCGGCCTGATGTGAAGGACCGCAACGCCGGAAACACCCTCGGTCTGTGTGTGCCGATTTGGCCGTCACCCATTGATGACACTCCATGCCTCGCGGAGAGCCTCCGGCGTATTGCAATTGGCCCGAATGCCGCGGTCCTCCACAGGAACATCGTGCGCCGGCGCCGCTCGAAGGATCTCTCTGAGCGTCGGTCCGGGAAGGCGCTCCTCGGTAATTGCTTCGGCGACTGTGCGGCTGATCATTATGGGGTGCCCATGCCGTTTATCGAGGGTTGGAATGGCTGCCGGGCCTTCTTGGGCAATCAGTGTCGTAATCGTCTCAGTTTGAACGAGCGGATGGTCTACCGGGAGGAGGATGAGCTTGCGCCAATTCGGGTCATCGACCAGGTGTTGCAGCCCAAGCATGATCGAAGCAAACATGTCCAGTCCCGACTGCGGGAGCCTCAGGGGCTGGACCGTATCGGGAATGTCACCAGTGACATCTGGTGGCAAAGTGGCTGCAAGGGGCGCCAGTCCACCTCGGTGCATGACCTCGGCACATGCCTGCAAAAAGGTTCGGCCGTCAGGAAGATGTGCGAAGGCCTTGGGTCCCCCGAATCGGCGCCCCGCGCCTCCGGCAAGAATCAGCCCCGCCGTTGGCGAACTTAGGAATATGGGGCCGGAAGGCATGTCTGAGTGCAACGCTTCTCCTCGATTCTGGGGGTTATCTTGCGCTGATAGCTAGGAACCGACGCCAGGCCGAAGGCCGTGACGTGGGCTTTGCGCGTCTCATAAATCAACGCCCCCTCCTCGGAGGGGGCGTGATGATTGTTGTTGTCTCCTCTTACCAGCTGTCGCGGCGAGGGGCCCGCTCTTGGCGTTCCATGGCCTCGTTGACCCTCAGCGGACGACCGTCGATATCTTTTCCGTTCATCTCTTCCATGGCCTTTGTGCCGGCTTCATCTTCGACGAAGGTGACAAAGCCGAAGCCACGGGACCGACCGGTATCGCGATCAGTGATAACGCGGGCATCCTCGATCTCGCCAAATCCCTCGAAAGCCTGGTACAGGCTGTCACGGTCGATACCCCAACTTAAATTTCCTACGAACAATTTCTTCGACATCTCAACTCTCACTTCCCGGCTTCGGATTTCTGCCGGCTCGCTCCCGCCTGCCATGAAAAAGGTGGCGGGCTTGTGGTGGGATCCGCCCACCGTCCGTAGGTCCCGCAACGATGCGAAACCGTTGGGCGGGATTCTACACAACACCCCCCAGGGAAGTAAAGTCAGCCGGTAATCCGACGCACCATATCGGGAGTGATAAGGAGCCGGTGGCCTCCGTCGGCCAGTTCTTCGATACCCTGGTGAGACCATGGGTCAAACTCCAGCCTGTTGATGATCTTCCCGAAAATCGTGCGCAGGGCGCGGGCACCTGTGCGAATGTTCTTTTCGGCGGCCTCCGCGATCAGTGCAGCTGCGAGTTCATCGATTTCCAGGTTGATACCCAGGACTTCGAAAAAATTCTTGGATCGATGAAATGGTGAGTCAACCGACTTGAGGAGGATCTCCTTAAGGATTGGTGTGTCCAGATCCCTCAGCAGTACGACGTTGTCAAACCGTGCCATGAACTGGGGCACCATACCGTATTCAAAGAGGTCTTCGGGCTTGAGGAAGTCAGTGAGAGAAAACCTGGTTTCGATTCGGACTTGTCCGTCGGCAGTGTGAATAGCCTGACTCTTCATCTTCTCACCGCTGGAGGGGTTGGCTACCCGAAGGTAAACTTGGTCGTACAGGGTTTCGAAAGCGCCGCCGCAGATGAACATCATGTGGCGGGTATCGATTGAGAGGACCATTTGTACCTCTACGCCATCGACCCAGACGTGGGTGGTGTGGGCAACCATCTCGCCCTCCATTAGGGTCAGCAGACCCTGCTGCAGTACCACGCCGATAGCGTTGGGTTTGCCGGCGACTACCGACGACATCTTGTCAATCTCGTCGATACAGATCGTCGCCCTCTCCATGGCGGCCTTGAGAGCTTCGGGAGTGGGTTTGTCTCCGGTCAGAGCGCGTGCACGCTGCTCGACCGCAGCCATCAGCCGGCTGGGCTGGAACTCCATCCGTTCGGAGTCGACCAGGAGGTTTGCGTTGATGATGGTCATCGCTCGGAAGGACTTGTATTCCGGCACGTCATGGTAGAGGCGCTGGATGTTGTTCATGATCGTCGTCTTGCCCGTGCCGGAGTTTCCGATCAACAGGATATTCCCGGGGACCTTTCCCGTCGTGTGTTTGAAGATTGCCACCGAAACGTATCGCAGTGCGGTGCTCTGACCCAGGACGCCCCGGTTGAGCTCTTTGTAAATGGTTGGCGGGGTGATCTCCTCGATCGGCCGGAGTTCCCCAGTGTTGCTGTTCTCATTCATCCTCTGCTCTCCCATCGGCAGTGTATCAATATGAGTACGGATTCCATCACTCGGGTGTCCAGTACCCGTTACGAATGACCATGCGGCGGTCGTCAATGTGGATTGATCGCCCACAGCCTCCAGGTCTGAAATCAGTCACGATGTCCACGTGCTGGGCCGAGCGGTTGAGAATTCCTGCCTTTTCCAACTCGATCAAACGCTGCCGCCCTTCGTCCGACGAGGCATCGGTGACGTAACAGTCCTCGTAGCTCGCTCCGATAGCGACATGGAGGGTCCCACCGACCTTTTCGACGAACAGTGGATGTTTGAGTACCTTGTCCAACCCTGGATTCATGCCCAACGCCACCTCGCCAAGGCGGTGGGACCCGTCATCGGTCTCGATGATGGCCGCCAGGTGCTCCTGGCCCGTTTCGGCCTTGTATTCCACGATTCGACCGTGCTCGAAGCGAAGAAAAATGCCCTCAATGTCATTACCACCGTAGTTGATGGGGAGATCGACGAAGATCTCGCCGGCGGTCTTGGAGGCATCCGGCGAGGTGAAGACCTCGCCGTCGGGGAAGTTCCTGAGGCCGAACGACATGACTCCGCGGGAAGGCGTGATGTCCAGTGCAAGGACCAATTCACGGTCGTCAATCGGATGGTGGGTCACGATGGTGACCGATTGCCCGGCGTCGAACAGGGGCGCCAGTTGTTCCTCGGCGGATTTGAGCGGCATGGGGTCGGCGGTTGAGGCGCGGACGATGAAATCCGCGTAATCATCGAGATCCATGCCTTCAGTCTTCGCCATGCCTTCGGTGGGGAACAACGTGATGACCCAGGATTTTGAGAGCCTGATGTCGCCAAATCGGCGGTCGGCGCCCGCCAGGTTTCCGAGTTGTTCGGGAGTCAGGCCCATGTACTGTGTGGGGTCTTCAGCACCAAGGATTTCAACGTATTTTGTCATGCTCTCGTACCGTGACTTGTGCCATTCGGGGACGGCTGCGATCTGCTTTGGGGTGCCGGTTCGACCCATTGCGGAGGACCACACCCGGCCGCGATCGTTGTTTGGAGGCACCAACAGCACGTCCGGCGTTGCGCCGCTTTCGATCACCCTTCGCTCCAGAACCTCCATCAGAGGCCAGCAGATCCGTTCGCCCTTGATCATGACCCGATCTGCCGGGGTGATGCCCCCCAGCGAGTGGTCCAGCAGAAATCCGGCCCAGGTTTCGAGGTCTTTTTGGGAAATTGTGGCGGTCTTCATGTCGTCCTCCATACCGCAGGAGCGGCGGAAGTATTGTAAAGGAGCTATCAGCTATCAGCTATCAGCATTTGGGTCAAAAGAAATGGACAGTGGTTAATGGACAATTGACAATTGAACGAAGGTCGAATGGTGAAAGGAAACCGCCATCTGTAGGGGCGGACCCCTGTGTCCGCCCGTGTCGGACCAGAGAGCCCGATGGCAATTAATGGTCGAAGGGTCGAAATGAAGGGGGAATCTATAGGGGACACTATCGAACTCTTCGCCTACAACCATGCCTGCCGGGTCCGGCCTTCCCGACTTTCCTGTTTTTTAATCCCGGCCTTCGGGTCCGCTTCGCGCCCCCGTTCGGTGTATTTTCCTCAAGGGCAACAGAGTCGGAATCGGGAGAGCGTCGCCCTTCTTCGCATCGACGGCTCAGGTGGAAGTTCTGCCCGGTGAAGAGAGGGCGCACCCGGCACACCCCGATGAGCATTTTGGGCGCTCTTGAACTTGTGCGTCGACGTTGGCTATTCGGACGCTGTTGCTGTCGCGGTCCCTGTCACTGCCGCTGATATCGATACGGTTCAATTCAAGACGTCCATTTGTGGAATGAACAGGTTATTTGTGGATATGAACCGTCCACCAGAGTAAAGAACGGCCGGCGCGAAATTTCGAGATGACAAATCCTGCCGGGGTCAGTGAAGCATCGGTATCGGTTTTTCTCCGCTACACTCCGGGTTGATGGCATTCGGCAGTCTTCGTTCCGCTTCTCCTGATCTCAAGCGCGCTCTGGGCGCCACGATATTTTTCGGCGCCGCATCGGGAATCTTTCTGGCGACGTTGAACAACTACCTGGCTGAGGTTCATCATTTCGGCGCCGAGGCTCGGGGCTGGCTGGAGTTCCCGCGAGAATTGCCCGGTTTCTTCATCATGCTGGTTGTCGGGGGGCTCTTGACCGTGATGAGGGAGACACGGATGGCTGCGGTGGCGATGGTCTTGACCGCCGTGGGGGCGTTCGGTTTGGGCTTTCTCGCTCCCTCTACCGTCCCGTTGGTGGTTTTCATCCTGATCTGGTCCCTGGGTGACCACATCATCTTCGCCGTTGAGGGCCCGATCGGTTTACAACTGGCCCGCGGGGGGCAGGAGGGAAAACGTCTGGGGCAGTTCGGAGGTGCCCGAAACCTGGGGACGATCTTGGGTGTTGGTGCGGTCTTCTGGTTGGCACAGGTGGTTGGCGACCGTTTTGATTTATTCTACGCGTTGGCGGCCTGTTCGGCGCTGGCGGCGGGCATTTTCTATCTGAAATTGACAGTGGGGCAGGCTGAGCCTCGGTCCCGGCGCCTGGTGTTCAAGAAGAAATATGGTGTCTTTTATGCGATATCCGCGCTATTTGGCGTTCGGAAGCAGATTTTTCTGGCCTTTGGCGTCTGGGTTTTGGTGGAGAATCATGGGGTTCCCGTCGCCACCATCGCCCTCCTTTACTTCATTGCAGCCACGATCGGTGTCATCGTACGGCCGCTGTTGGGCGATGTCATTGATTGGCTGGGCGAAAGGGTTGTGTTGTCCGTCGATGAGTTGTTGCTGCTCGGGGTCTGTCTGACCTATGCCTTCGCTTCAGACCTTTTTGCTGCGCCGTGGGATCTCTACGCCCTGTACAGCGCCTATGTCTTCGACAGTGTCTTGTTTGCCCTGCGGGTTGCGCGAACCACCTATTTGAAGAAGATCGTCGATGATCCGTCCGAAATCACACCGACGATTTCGATGGGTATCACGATCGACCATGCAGTGGCGATGACCTTGCCGATCCTCTCCGGATGGATCTGGGTGACTTACGGTTTTCGGTGGGTCTTCCTGCTGGCAGGCGCAATAGCCGTCGTTGGCTTTTTTGTGTGTCTGCAGATACGGGTACCGGCTGAGAGGGGGAGCAGGGGAGAGAGGGAGAGGGGGGACAACGCAATCCGAGATCCGCATCCTAAGACCTGAGACAATTGAATTACGACCCCTTTGACCTTTTTGAAATTGTTGACCTTATTGCCCTCCATATTCTTCTCAACTGTCGTAGAATCCTCAAAGGACAGGGCCGTTGATTGAGACGGCAGTTGGAGGTTCGATGAGCAGTTTCGTTCTGATCTATTTTGATCCTGAAGGTGACGAGCGGCGGTTTGACCTCGAGGATGGGCGAAGCTATCGCCTGGGTGCCAGGGAAGACAACGACATCGTCATCGATCAGCAAGACGTGTCGCGCCATCACGCCATTCTCAGGGTCAGTAGCGGGACGTTTTATCTCACCGATCTCAAGAGCAAGAACGGATCGTTCATCAATGGGAACAGGGCCGAGGAGGCCGCTTTTCGTGCTGGAGATCTCTTGAGCCTTTCCTCCGCTCGGCTGATAGTTGTCGAGCCGGGCTCTGATGAATTTTTGGTTGACAGGGGTGACGACGTGTCTTCACCTTCGGGTGACACCAGCAATACAATCGAGCGTCGCATACAGATTTCGGCCGAGGAGTTGGTGGAGTTGCTCGAAATTACCGGAAACGCTGTGGAGCACTGCGCTATTGCCGAACCTCTCGGATGGGCCGGCCGGACTTTGGGGTTGAAGGGGACTCTTATGTTGTACAGCGATGACGACGAGCGTATTTCCGTCGTCTCGAGCGCAGGCGATCTCGGACCGCTGATGACCAACAGCGAGGCTCTGTTGGCTCTTGTACGAAATGCCAATGCCGGCAGTCGCCAGTCGACGCAGATCAAACGGTTCCCTGAGGTCGATGAAGATTTTCTGGTGGCGCCGGTTGGTGGTGGCCACTGCCTGGTCGTTCGGTATGGTGGTTCGGCGCCGGCAGTCGGAGACATTCGAGCTCTGGTCGCCTCGTTGGTGGCAGTGCTGGCGTCGTGTAGGAAAGGACGTATTGCCGGGAAGGTAGATCGCCGTCCGGCGCCGTCCTTGTCCGGCACGGGAGGTTTCTTGGATCTTGAGGCGGTGCTGTTGATGCCGTTGGCTGAAGGCCGAGACCACTTTGAGCGGTGGTTTGTTTCCAGTGTTCTCGACGCGTGTGGCGGTAATCAGAGCGAGGCGGCGAGACGTCTGGGCGTCAGTCGGGCCGGGTTGTTCAAGAAGCTCAAGAAGCTGGGTTTGAAGGAGTAGGACAGAAAAGAGGCGCGGAGGGTCAAACCCGTTCCCATTCCCGTTCCCGAGCCCGAGCCCAAGCCCGAAACCGAGTTTCCTCAGAACATCCCCAACCGAGGAGGTCATCCTCGGTTGATTCGAAGGAGGAACTCCAAATCCTCAGGAATAGTCACCGCCTACATCGTGGTCTTTGTACACGAGTGGAATAAGGTGCATAGACTCGAATGTCGAAAACCATTTGAGAGGACCCAGTGCGATAAACGCATCCATCGGGCACGGGCTCGGGCACGGGCTCGGGCTCGGGATAACGATACCCATCTCCGAAGCTGGCCCCGGCACTGCCGGGATGGGGTATGCTTCCCCTGCGATCGGAGGGGGCGGGCATCCGCCGTCCGCGTCAGCGGGGGGAGGAAAGTCCGGACTCCAGACAGGCAGCATGCCGGGTAACGCCCGGCCGCGGTAACGCGAGGGAAAGTGCCGCAGAGAGTAGACCGCCTTCGATAAGACCGGAGGTAAGGGTGAAAGGGTGCGGTAAGAGCGCACCGCTCTGCCGGTGACGGCAGGGGCATGGTAAACCCCATGCGGAGCAAGGCCTAATAGGGGAACCGAGGGTCGCCTGTCCTCGACCTCCGTTTTTGACGGGGGAGGTTCCCGGGTTGGCCGCTTGAGGCCGCCGGCGACGGTTGGTCCAGATGAATGGATGCCGCCCTTCGGGGTACAGGATCCGGCTTACAGCCCCCTTCGATCGCGCTTATCATGAAGCAGGGAGCAGGGAACAGGTAAAATTCATCATTCATCGAGCCTCTTGCAAAAAGAGCGAAACGAGGGGGCGCTCGTTGCGGGGCAGGAGCCCCGCGCTCCATTTATGGTGCCCCAGGTTGTGCGGTGGGAGCGCGGGCCTCCTGGCCCGCAACGTGCCGATTGATTTTTGCAAGAGGCTTCATCATTTATCCTTCCGCCTTCATTCTTCATCATGTATTGTTATCCGATGCCCGAGATCTTGACCCCACTGTGTCGTTACGAGCCGATGTTTTGACTGAACAGGCTCTTGACCCAGATGATGGGCTCTGGTATGTTATAAATATTGAAAGTATTGATATTAGAAGACTTATGAGGTCGTGAATCAGGGAGTGACATGATGGCAAAATTCAGGACGACTGCCGGTCAGAATAAGACGCACGATTCGCTGGAACCGATGAGGACCCGGTTTCCTCAGGATAGTTGTATTTTCGGGGAAGGAGACCTCGGCTTGGCGATGTACGTAATCGAAAGCGGTGAGGTAGAGATCCGAAAGATGATGGGAGCCGAGGAACGGGTACTCGCAGTACTGGGGAAGGGTGATTTCTTCGGCGAGATGTGCATGCTGGAGGAAGAGACGCCCCGGACCGCTGGGGCGGTTGCCAAGACTGACGTCGAAGCGGTGATGATCGACCAAAGCGCTTTTTCTTTTATCCTGCGCCACAACCCCGAGATCGCCGTACGCATGATGCGGAAACTGGTGGTCCGGTTGCGACAGACAACACGTCTGCTTGAGGATGCCCTGGGCCACTCGATTGATTTGGAGGAGTCCGGATTGACCGACGGTCCCAAGGCGGCGCTCGATCCGACTGCCCGACTGGTCGAGGTTGGCACGGGCACCGTCTTTCCGCTCGCTGATCAACGGGAGACGACGGTGGGCCGGATTGACCCGGTGACGGGGATTCACCCGGACGTCGACCTGACGCACGTGGATACCAAGAGGTCGATTTCCAGGCGCCACGCACGAGTATTGCGAGAAGAGGACGGTTCCTACTCGGTTGTCGAGGATGTTGCGGCGATGAACGGGACTTTCGTCAATGGTGTACGCCTCAGTGCAGGGCGTCCCTTCCCACTCAAGGTCGGCGATGTCGTCGTCTTTGGTACGACTCAATGTCGTTTTGAAATGGATGCACCCTCAACTGCCGAATGACCGATGATTGTGGATTGAGGCCGGGAGATTCGGTCGAGAGGCTCAAGGGAGTCGGTCGCATAAGACGCCGCCAACTCGGGGCCGTCGGGATTCACACCGTTGGTGACCTGCTGTTTCATCTTCCCCTGCGATGGGAGGATCGACGTCGGATAATTTCTATCGAAGGGATCGAAGAGAACGGATCGGCCATCGCTGTACGGGGGAGTGTCACGGGCATGGTTTCTCGGAGGGCTCGACGGCGAGGCTTGACCATCCTCGAAGCTGTTTTCGAAGACCCGACAGGGCGAATGTCTGTGATCTGGTTCAATCCCAGAGGAATCGAAAAACGGTTGAGTCAGGCGGAGACCGTTGTCCTGTTTGGAGTGTGCAAACCCGCACCTCGCGGGGGATTACAGATGATCAATCCCGAGGTTGAGGTGGTGGACGACAGCAAGCGATGGGTCGGCACGCTGGTTTCGATCTATCCTGCCCTTGGGTCGATAGGTGGCCCTTTCCTCCGGCGGCTGATCGGTTCGGCCCTGCCGGCCCTGGGAAACCTCCCGGATCCGCTGCCCGAAGCCGTACAACGGAGCTTGGACCTTCCGGATCTGAGGACTGCGCTCCGGAGTCTGCATCGCCCGTCGCCGGATATCGATGATCGCGGCGTGGCGATGCTCGTCGGACGGCGCAGCCCCGCTCACCTTCGGTTGGCTTTTGACGAGCTCCTGGCCTTTTCGCTGGGCTTGGCCCAGCAGCGAGGGCAAAGGCGGGTTGATCCGGGTCCGCGATGTGTGGTCAATGACGCCATCAGGCAACGGGCGACCTCAATGTTGCCGTTTCAGCTGACCGGTGCTCAACGGCGAGTGCTCAAGGAAATCGCTGCAGATCTCGAGGCTGGACCACCCATGGCTCGATTGCTCCAGGGTGACGTCGGATCAGGCAAGACCGTCGTGGCAGCCATGGCGTTGCTGATTGCCCTGGAAAACGGTCACCAGGTGGTGATGATGGCCCCGACCGAGTTATTGGCCGAACAGCACAGGGCCGGGTTCGAGCGCTTGTTCCAAGAGACGCCGTGGACGCCCGAGTTGTTGTCGGGATCGGTGAGGACCGCGCAGCGGCGGAAGATTTTGGCCGGGTTGGCGGACGCCACGTGTCCGTTCGTCGTTGGAACCCACGCCTTGATACAAGACGCTGTCGACCTGGCAAACCTCGGTCTGGTAGTCATTGACGAGCAGCACCGGTTTGGGACTGTGCAACGCCAGGCGCTGGTGGGGAAAGGAGTGTCGCCCCATCTGTTGGTAATGACCGCAACGCCGATTCCCCGTTCGTTGGCCCTGACACTGTACGGAGACCTGGACCTCTCGGTCATCGACGAGATGCCGCCGGGAAGGCAACCTGTCCGGACGGCGATTCGAGATGACGGGGCGCGGGAGAAACTCTATCGCTTTCTTCGCTTGGAGGTTGAAAACGGAGGACGTATCTTCGTCGTCTATCCTTTGATCGAGGCCTCAGAGTCCCTGGATGCGCGGGCGGTGACCGAGCACGCAGAGGAAGTGCGTCGAGCATTGCCGAATTTTCGTGTCGAGATCATGCACGGACGCATGGACTCAGGCGAGAGGGACGCCGTTTTGCAGGCATTCCGTTCGGGGGAGGTCCAGGTCATCCTGGCGACTACGGTGATTGAAGTTGGCATCGACGTGCCCGAGGCCACCGTTATGGTGATTGAGAGTGCCGAGCGATTCGGACTTTCCCAATTGCATCAGTTGAGGGGACGTGTAGGCCGGGGGACGAGGCAGTCGTGGTGCGTGGTGATGGTCGGGAAGGGGGCTTCGGAGGCGGCGG
This sequence comes from Thermoanaerobaculales bacterium, assembly GCA_029932545.1. Taxonomy (GTDB): domain Bacteria; phylum Acidobacteriota; class Thermoanaerobaculia; order Thermoanaerobaculales; family Sulfomarinibacteraceae; genus DAOWGJ01. The sequence goes on from JAOZPW010000117.1 coordinate 10,879, forward strand.
GTCGACGTCTGACTCGCTTTGCCGATACGCCGGACGGCTTTGCCCTGGCCGAGGCCGATCTGGAGATGCGTGGGCCGGGCGAACTGGCAGGAAATCGTCAATGGGGACCGTCGCACTTCCGGTTTGCCGATCTCTTGATTCACCACGATATCGTCGTCCGGGCCCGGGCGGTCGCTCGGGACTTGAGTGACAACGGGCAA
>JAOZPW010000402.1 GCA_029932545.1 Thermoanaerobaculales bacterium
CGAACAATAGTGACACCGAGCCGTCATTCGGCGACCTCGGGCCCTACCAGGCCGTGATCTGGTTTACCGGCGACGAGTTTGGTGGCGCCGCAGGGCCGGGCTCGGCCGGAGAGGGTGCGCTGGCGTCGTGGCTGGATCAGGGCAACGCCTGCCTGCTGCTCAGTTCCATGGACTACTACTACGACCGGGGCCTGACAGTCTTTATGCAGGACCACCTGGGGGTCGCCTCTGCCTTGAGTGACACGTCACAGACGACGGTCACCGGCGCCGGAACGGTCTTCGACGGCTTGGGACCGTACTCTTTGAGCTATCCCGGCAGCAACTACAGTGACACCTTGATACCGGGTACGGGCGGTGCCGAGACCTTCAACGGCAATCAGGGTACGGCGGCGGTCGAGCATATTTCCGGAGACTTTCTGACGGTCTTCATGGCATTCGCATTTGAGGCCTTGCCGACCCCGACAGATCGCCAGACGGTGCTTCAGACCTTCATCGACCACTGTCCGGTCGGCCAGCAGGCTGTCTTTGTGGATAGCTTCGAAAGTGGAGACACTTCGGCCTGGGATTGGGGCACTGGTTCGGTCCGCAGGTCAAGAGACTCAAGGGACACCCTCCGGAGACGTGGCGATATAGCGTCGGACCGGCTGTGGATCAGGCCCTGAGGACCGCGATCCTGGAAGGAGAACGCGAGTCGCCGGTTCAAGGAGCGGATTCGTCGTTGGACAGCGCCGAATTTTCGAAGGGCATAGTGCAGGTTCGGAGACCTGCGCTCCAGATTGCACGTCTCAGCGCTCCACACCAATGAGCATTGTCAATCCGGGACGCAGGGGCGCAGCTCAAGAGGCTGTAGAATCGAGACATGATCATTCGAATGGTCGGGCTTTTGTTAGTGTCGGTGTTGAGTCTGGCGGTGACCGGATGTCGAGAAACAGTGTCGACAGCGCCTGAAGGTCAGACCCTCTCTCCGTCAGCCAAACTTGAAACGGTTCAGATGCTTCTCGAGGACATCGAGGCGCCGCGGCACTCAGCCGACGGGGGCGGCAGGGCGTGGCTGGATCCGGCGCCTGAGCTGAATGTTGTTGGTGGACGCAATCATTTTTCGATTCATTACGAGGCCGGACCCGAGGGCGTTGCCGAGGGCGGCGCGGTGTATTTCATGCCTTCGCCCTTCTGGGGATGGAGTCCGCCCCAGACCCGTGACCCGGAGGCGTCGGGCTTCTGCCGAGTTTCGACTGAAGCCGAAGGTATCGACCTCGAGGTCGTGGGCGCCGGAGGCCAGTTGCTGGTTGCAACCGTTACCGGACGAGCGATGGAACCGGGCGAGAGGTTGTTGATCGAATATGGTGCGGGACCGGCCGGCGTCGTCGTTGATCGATTTGCCGAGCATGGCGAGAGACTCTGGATCGCCGTCGACGGTGACGGTGACGGTGTGCGCAAGGTGCTGATCGACAGTCCCGGCGTCGACATCATGGCCGGGGCACCGGCCCGGCTTCATCTGGCATTGCCGGGTGTCGTCAGGCCGGGTGAGACCGTCGGGCTGACGATCGCGGTGGTGGATGCCCTGGGTAACGCCGGTCCGCCTTTCGAGGGCGAGATCGTCTTGGAGTGCGACGTGCCATTGGCCGATCTCCCGACCGGGGCGCCTCTCCAGGCAGACGACCTGGGACGCACGCGAGTCGAGTTCACGGCGCCTGAAGCTGGAGTGGTACGAATCAGAGCTCAGGTGGGGGAGACCATGTCGGCCCAGAGCAACCCGATGAGAGTTGCAGCCGACGGGCCAAGGGTTTTCTGGGCCGATCTGCACGGTCATTCGGGGTTCTCCGACGGCACGGGAACACCCGAGGACTATTTTTCATACGCCCGGGACATTGCAGGCCTCGACATTGCCGCCCTGACCGATCATGACCACTGGGGTGTTGTCTTCCTTGACCGGTCACCGGAAATGTGGGGCGCCATTGGGGAACAGGTCGAGGCCTTTCACGAGCCCGGGAGATTCGTGACCCTGTTGGGCTACGAGTGGACCAGCTGGCTTCATGGCCATCGTCACGTTTTGTATTTCGACGATGAGGGCGAAATCTTCAGTTCGATCGACCCACGGTACGACACGCCGCCTGAGTTGTGGCAGGCCCTTAGGGGGCTCAATGTGTTGACGATCGCCCACCACACAGCCGGGGGTCCGATTGCCACCAACTGGGACTATGAGCCGGATCCGGAACTGGAGCCGGTGACCGAGGTGGTGTCGGTCCACGGCAGTTCGGAGGCCGAGGATTCCCCGCAGGTGATCTACTCCCCCGTGCAGGGAAATTTTGCCCGTGATGCCCTCGAACGCGGCTACCGTCTGGGTTTTGTCGGCTCGGGCGACAGCCACGACGGACACCCAGGACTTGCGCATCTGGCCTCCGGGATCGGGGGAGTTGCCGGAATCATGGCGGAGGAATTGACGAGGGAGTCGATCCTCGAGGCCATTCGCAGGCGGAGGGTATTTGCGACCAACGGGCCTCGCATCCTTTTGCAAATGGCCGTCGACGGTCGGCCCATGGGTTCAACCGTTGAGCCGGATTCCGATGGCGCCATGGTCTTCATCGGTGTTTCGGGAACCGCTCCGATCGAACGGGTTGACCTGGTGCGCAGCGGGACTGTGGTTGCGTCATCACCAGGTCAGGGTGGTCTTGAGGTGAAGCTGACTCTCCATCTCGAAGACCTGGCCCATGGCGAATTCGTCTACGCCCGGGTCATTCAGGACGATGGCGGTACGGCCTGGTCCAGCCCGGTGTTCTTTCAGGGGCCTTGAACGGTCCATTGAGAGAATCGGCCGTCCGCCTCTCTACCGCGTCAGGATTCG
>JAOZPW010000118.1 GCA_029932545.1 Thermoanaerobaculales bacterium
AGTTGAAAATAGCCCACATTGCTCGGCCCATCTCACCGGATATTCGCGCAAATCGGTCGCAATTTAATGACTCCACGATGCTTCTTCCTGTGTTTCCCAGTTTCCAGTTTCGAGTTTCCAGTTTCTATTCCAGGTCTCCGGGCAGTCCTTGCCTCGCTTTTAGGATTGGTGGAGGGTAAGCAGCTCAAGTAGTTGCTGTATCCTTCCCGAATGAAACGACTGTGTTGGATCTTTGTTGCTGTGATCTTCTGTACTTCATGGGGGGCTGTCTGGGGAGGCGAGTTGGCCGAGATTGTTCGGGGGCCCGTTCTGGGGAGTCCTTCGCCGACTTCGGTGGCCGTGTGGCTCCAGGCTTCAGTGTCGAGAACGATCAGGGTCACGGCGGTCGAGTTCGATTCGCCCGGTGCCGAGATCTTTTCGTCGTGGGTGCCGTTGAGACCAGAGGCGCGGCTGATGGCGACTGTCGTGCTTGAGGGACTCACACCGGGAACCCGCTATCGATACCGTGTGGAAACGGCAGACGGCACAATGTGGAAACACAAGAATGCGGTCTTTCGCACACCGCCTGAAGCCGGCGCCCCAATCCGGGTCACTATGGCCGCTGGCAGCGGCGCCAACCACTGGGCCCATTTCAGGACAGGAATCTGGTCGGCGATCGCAGATTCCGGGCCGGATCTCTTCCTGGCTTTGGGGGATACACCCTACGCCGACGCCCTGCTTTGGAGGGAAGACCACCTTTGGAATGATGCCCGGGAGAGGTACGAGACCTTGCCGAGTGAGGAGAGCCGACAGATGTTGGAGGATCTCGGCCACCAATACCGCCGACGAGCTGCAGATGCCATACCTTTGTCGTACGAGAGTTTCCGCGAGACCAAAAATTTCGACAAGATGACTCGGAAGAGTTTCTGGGTGGCCACATGGGACGACCACGAAACCGGTATGGATAATGGCGACCGGGAAAATCCTGTGCTCGAACAGGCGCGCGATTGGTTCAAGGCGTTCACGCCAAATCCCTCCTTCGGAGCCAATGGCGAGGGCGTGTACTGGACTCAGCAGTGGGGTGATATCGACATTATTTTGCTCGACGATCAGAGCTTTCGTACACCGACAACGGCGGCGTTGGCCCACCCTGAGACGGCGACCCTTCTCGGGAGTGGACAATTTGACTGGCTGGTCGGTCAGTTGACCCACTCGAAAGCCGTGTTCAAGATCGTCGTCAGCGGCTCACCGTTCAACGCCTTCTCGCGCAAGGAAGATGCGTGGGTCAGTTATCCGGCGGAGCGAGAACGGTTGATGGATGCCATCGCCCGGAATCGGGTTAATGGAGTTGTTCTACTCAGTGGTGACATACACAGAAGTGAACTCTTCCGCCTGCCGTGGCTGGAAGAACGTGGTGGGTACGGCCTTTATGAGCTGGTGGCCAGCCCGCTCTTTCAGCGGGCACGGGCCTGTGGGGATGTCGTACCTTTTCGCGAATTCTGTGCGGGTGACCCCGAAAAATCGATCCTCGAACTCTTCGCCTGGATCGAGGCGGATACGACACTGGACGATCCGCTGTTGAAATTCCAGGTCAGGGATCATCGAGGTGAGGTCTTGTTGGATCGTGGACTCCGGGCGTCACAGTTGCAATGGCCGGCGAAATCCGAGCTAGGCCGTTGAGGGTGTCGCGTGATCCCTGGGGTCGGGGTGGTCAGGGCGGAACCTTCGGTCTGGCCGGTGGGCCTCCGCCTCAGGACATTCTGGTTCTCCTGGCCGTCGTTTTCGGGACCTTTGTCCTCCAGTTTTTCAACGCGACGGCCATCATTCCGGCAATTTTTCGATTGGGTCCGCTCCTCTATCGCGGGGCGTTGTGGCAGGTTGTTACCTACCCATTTTGTGGTTTTGGACCGCCGTCATTGTGGTTTCTTTTCTCGCTGCTGATCCTCTTCTGGTTTGGCCGTGATGTCTTCGTCAGACTTGGGCGAAAGAATTTCTGGTCGCTCTTGGTTCAAGTTGTCACTGCGGCGGGCATCGCGGCGGCCCTCATCAGAGGAGCGGGCATATTGAGTGGTACGGCCTCGCCGAACGCCTTCGTTCTGATGCAGGGTCAGTACATGTTGATCACCATCATGATCGCAGCATTTGCAACCCTGTACGGTCAGGCGACAATCCTCCTGTTCTTCGTGCTTCCGATCAAGGCTCGCTGGTTCCTTGGACTTGAGGTGCTCTTCGCCTTCATGGGTTTCCTCAGTACCAAGGACTTCGCTGGGTTCGTCGGTCTCTGTGTTGCCGTCGGCCTGACCTGGGCCCTGCTCCAGCCCGGAGGAGTCCAGAGGGCTTTGACCAACCTTCAGCTCCGGTTTCGGAGGCGAGTGACCGAAGCCAAACTGGCCCGGCTCAAACGGAAACGGAAGTTCAACGTCATTGACGGTGACGGGGATTGGGTCAACTGAGGCGGTCAGCTCAGGCGCTTTCAAGAACTATAAAATAGCCGCAAAGAGGCACAAAAAAGCACAAAGAGAGAAGCCAAAGGGACTGCAGGGCTGCATCCTGGAGCGCGGGCCTCGATCCTGGTGTAAGGGGGAATTACCAGGAAAACCTCATGAAGCGTTCCACCGTAAACCTTCACGGAGGGTGACCATGGATGGATCAGGAAAATCACTACGAAGATCGCGGCAACAGAAATTGATTGGCGGTGTCTGCGGCGGAATCGCCGAGTGGCTCGGTTGGAATGCGACAACCGTTCGTATTCTCTACGTCGTGGTGTCCGTTCTCTCGGTCGCCTTTCCCGGAATTCTTGCCTACCTCGTGCTGTGGATAGCCATGCCTCAGGGTGAATGAACAGTTTCAGCTCGGATGGAACCCCTCAGCGACTCCTGACACTGCAATTTTTCTCCGGCCTACGAATTGTGGCGGCGGGCGTCCCGCCCGCCGTGTCCCTGGGTCCACACCATGGCGCGAGGTTATTCCCCGGGCTGAAAGGTTGACCGCGCCGTCTCGGCGCCGAAAACAGTGATTGGGGGCAGGTTTTCGGCAACCTCGGGATCGAGTTCAGCGATGCGTTTTCTGGTGGCCTTGGCAGCGTCCCATCGAAGGTGTATGAGGACCACGGCGCGCGGGTTCAAGGTCTCGGTCAGGACCTTGCGGGTGTCGGGGTCAAAGACGAATCGATCGTGGAGGAAGGCCACATCCAGGCCTTCGGCGGGAATAGGGACCCGGCAAAAATTCTCCATGGTGCGCTCTGCGTCACCCTCGTGGAGGAAGGTAAAACCGTCGATTTCGACAACGTAGATGTTGTTGGGGGTTTCGGCGCCGCTGTGCATGACCCGGCACACAGAGGTCGGGATACCACCGGCGTCGATTGAGGTGCACTGACCGGTTTCCAGGCTCGGCACGATCACGCGTTCCGCCACGGCCTCGTAGCCCGGCACTTCGGCCATGGCAGCCGCGACCTCATCCGTTGAGACCAGGACCGATTCGTGGTGAATTCCGAGGAAGTCAACGACGGTCTGAGCGTGAAAATGATCAGGATGGGCGTGAGTAACGAGTACGAGGTCGACATGTTCGAAGGCGCCACCGCCGCTGACCATTAGGTCGATCAGGTTCTCCGACGGGCCCTGCTGGGCAAACTTGGGATATGGCGCCGTAGCGCGAAATAGGGCGTCCACCATCACCGTGTGGTTGGTGGACCGGATCAGAAAACCGCTGTTGGCCACGGCCAGAATCTCGACGGATGGCTTTGCGCACGCCGTGGCGATGCACAACATTACAGCAAGGAATGCGGTTTTCAGGGTGCGATTGAGGAGTGCATGTGTCATGCCGGCAGGATACCAGCGCGGGCTCACGGTGACGCTACTGCCAGAACCGGATCGGAACGAAATACACCGGGCTCAAGCACACCCGGGAAGGTCCAGGTTCTGCCGCCGTCCGTCGAGTAACCGCGCCCAGCCTGCCTGAAGTTGCTGGTGATGGTATTGAATTGACGCCAGCCGATGGCGATTTTGGTGCGATCCACCGGCGTTACCGCGATCGACGGCTCGTTGGCCGCATCACCGATGATGTTGCCGCCGTTGCCGTCAACATTGACCTGGACGCTGATGTGCCGTTCATGTTGCCAGGTTTTGGCCGCTTCGGTACGACGTGCTTCGGGAGCTACGTACACCGATCCAGGATCGCGCGTCTCATGGGGCCGCAGCACCTGCTCCGGCGACGGCTCTGCGGCGATGCAAAGAGGCGCGAAAAAGACCGTCGCCATGGCGATGATCCACTTTCCGAAGTTGTCACCGAGCATCTGATACCTCCAGGGGTTCCGATTTTAACGTTTTCCGAGAATACATTTCAAAAACCCATCCGCGCGAAGCGCGAAAAGCTAGGAGCGGGGCCGGATTGGCCCGTTTCGGTAACCCTGAAACAAGAACCCACCTTCAAGGGGCCAATACGGTACGCGCTCATAGCTCCTCTTGATCCAAGTCAAAGACGTGGTCGCTGAGATGGGGGATCCTCATTCTAGAGAGGTGATGATGTCTTTTTCGATTGATCCCGACGCCACGTTGCTGGCGATCACTGAAGAGTGGCCGGAGACGGTCCAGGTATTTGTGGCCCAGGGTTTTCCCCAGATGGGCGACGAGAACAAGAGGCGGGCTTTTGGTGGAGCAATTTCCCTCCGGATGGCGACCAGCCTGAAAAACATTGATTTAGACGCCTTCGTCGAATTGCTCGAAGGGGCCGTGGCCTCCGACGAGGTCCTCAGGCCCGAGTCTGCGAACGGCGAAGCCCCGTTACGGGTGATGGGTTTGCTGCCCTGTCCGGTGCGCATACCTTTGGAAGAGGCCTTTGAGGAGTTCGCTGAGGGGTTTCAGCGTGACACCGGTCGATCGATCGTGACCGAATTCCAGGCTGCGTCGGTCGGCGCCTCGTGGATGGATGAGCACGTCAACTCGATCGAGGATCCCGAGGATTTCCCGGACCTCTTCATCTCGGCGGGGTTCGAGACCTTTTTTGACCCCAAGGGCATTGGCAAGTTCCGTGAGGCCTTCGCCGACCGCACGCCGTACAAGACCTTCAACCCCTCGTTCGACGGCGTTGACCTGAAGGACCCCGAGGGTCGTTACGCGATGATCTCGGTTGTGCCGGCGGTCTTCCTGGTCAATACCCATGAGTTTGGCGATGAGCCTCTTCCGCGGACCTGGGGTGATCTGTTGGAGCCCCGGTTTGAACAAAGGGTTTCCCTGCCGGTCGGTGACTTCGATCTGTTCTCGGGGATCTTGTTGGATATTCGTCGACGCTACGGTGACGAGGGCGTGCGCAAACTGGGGCGGTCCCTGCTCGAGAGCATGCATCCGGCGCAGATGGTCAAGGTCGGCGGCAGGCCCAAGGCGCCGATGGTGACGATCATGCCCTACTTCTTCACCCGCATGGCCCGGCCGGGTTCCCCGATGCAGGCGGTGTGGCCGTCCGATGGCGCGATCATCTCTCCGATCTTCCTGCTGGCCAAGGCCTCGGGAGGGGAGGATCTGCAGCGTGTTGTCAATTTCTTCTGCTCGAAGGAGGTCGGCGAGGTCTTGGCGATCAAGGGGCTCTTTCCTTCGACCCACCCCGAGGTGGACAACGGCCTGGCTCCGGATGCCCCATTTTCCTGGTTGAGTTGGGACTGGATTGAGCAGACGGACATCGCCGCCGCGATCAAGGAGTGTGAGCAGTTGTTCGACGAGGGGAGGGATGGCCGATGAAACTGGTGACCGTGTGCGGGCCTCCTTCCTCAGGAAAGACTGCGGTGATCTTGAAGACCTTGGAGGCCTTTGCGGATCGTGGTCTCAAGGCCGGGGTGGTCAAATTCGACTGCCTCTCGACCGAGGATGATGTTCTGTACGAGAAGGCCGGCATCCCGGTCAAGAAGGGGCTCTCAGGACCTTTGTGTCCGGACCACTATTTTGTCTCCAACGTCGAGGAGATCGTTCAGTGGGGGCGAGGTAAGGGCTTTGACCTTCTGGTCAGCGAGAGCGCCGGTCTGTGCAACCGCTGTTCGCCGCACATCAAGGAAGTCTTGGCAGTCTGCGTGGTCGACAATCTCTCGGGTGTCACCACTCCGAAGAAGATCGGGCCGATGCTCAAGATGGCGGACATCGTCGTCATTACCAAGGGTGACATCGTCTCCCAGGCGGAACGGGAGGTCTTCGCGTCCCGCGTGGCGGCGGTCAACCCCAAGGCGGCCGTTCTTCACGTCAACGGATTGACCGGCCAGGGGGCCTTCGAATTGTCGTCTCTCTTCGACGACGAAGAGCGTGAGGTGGAGTCCCTGATCGGCTACCAGCTGCGATTCACCATGCCGTCTGCCTTGTGCTCCTACTGCCTGGGCGAAACCCGGATCGGCGAGAGCTACCAGATGGGCAATGTCCGAAAAATGAAAATCGACTGAGAGAGTAGTGATGATCAACGAAATCAAGAACCAAACGGTCGGCGCCCTGTTGGGGACCTACCCTTTTGCCGCGGTCTATTTCGACGGCCATCACGTTGACACCAAGGGCCGCGAGTCCGTCACTGTCGTCGACGTGTTTTCGGACTTCGTGACCGCCGCCGGCGAGGATGCGGTGACGACTGCCGACGAACTCCTGGAAGGGCTCTCAGAACACGTTCAGCAGATGCTGCTCTTCTTGGCGGATGATCTGGACACCGTGCGCTCGCTCAACCTGTTGCCGGGCACCCACAAGGACGGGACGCCGGAGAACTTCACGAACATCACTATCAACTCGGGCGAGACGATTTGTATCGTCGGTCCAACCGGGTCGGGCAAGAGTCGTCTGCTGGCCGATATTGAGTGGGTTGCCCAGGGGGACACCCCGACCGGCCGTACGGTCCTGCTCAACGATCAGGTTCCCGACCGCAAGTGGCGTTTCTCGCCGACCCACAAGCTGGTTGCGCAGCTCTCACAAAATATGAACTTCGTCATGGATTTGACGGTTGAGGAGTTTCTGGAGATGCACGCCGAGAGCCGGCTGGCCGACAACGTTTCAGATGTGGTCGTTCGCATCATTGACCAGGCCAACGCACTGGCCGGTGAGTCCTTTGCCCCGACGACACCGATCACCAGCCTCTCGGGAGGACAATCGCGAGCCCTGATGATCGCCGATACGGCGATCTTGAGCCGATCGCCCATCGTTTTGATCGACGAAATCGAGAACGCTGGCATCGATCGCCAGAAGGCTCTTGAGTTGCTGTTGTCCGAGGAGAAGATCGTGCTGATGGCGACCCATGACCCGGTCCTGGCCCTGATGGGAGGGCGTCGGTTGATCATTGCCAACGGTGGGATCGAGGCGGTGATCGAGACGACCGAAGCCGAGCGTGTGATCCTCAAGGAACTGGCGGTGATGGACCGGAGAATGACCGATTTGAGGAACCGCCTGAGGCGGGGAGAAAGATTGGAATGAAGGGTGAAGAGAAAAAAATTCTCTCGCAAAGACGCAAAGAACGCAAAGAAAACACAAGGGGGAATTAACTATGCATGATGGATGTTCGGGATCGTTTGCTTCGGGAACTCAGGTGGTGGATAAGGTGCGGATGATGGGTTTCAACATCCAGCCGATGCCCATGCCGATGATGATTAACTGTTCCAATTGTTCCGGTGATTTTGAAATGGTGTGCTTCGAGGGCAAGTGCCCTGAGTGCAACATGGTCTTCGGTGTGACGCCCTGCCACGCCTTTGATCCGACCAATGTTGTGCCGGCGGGGGTTGATTATTAGCTGTCAGCTGTCAGCTGTCAGCTGACAGCTGAGCCTCTTGCAAAAATCAATCGGCACGATGCGGGCCGGGGGAGGCCCGCGCTCCCACCCCAAGATCTGGGACACCGAAATAGGAGCGCGGGCCTCCCGGCCCGCAACGAGCGCTTTCTCGTTTCACTATTTTTGCAAGAAGCTAAGCTGATAGCTACCCGGCGGACCGGCCTGTCGCTTTGTGCTTCGATATGTCTTGGATTTACAATCCAGACGCCAGGATTGTGGTAGCCTCTTGCGAGCTGCTATTCCGGCGGTATTGTTGATCCCCTTGGAGGCTCCATGTTTCGTTCGTCACTCGTTGTTGTATTTTTGCTTGCTTTCGTTTGTTTGGTCACTCCGGTACAGGCTCAAAGCCCGTATCCCGAGGAGGTCCTTGAGGAATATGCGGCCTGTATGGAGCGGCATGATCTTGATGCGATCAAGGAACTCGTGTGGGTTCACAACAATGTCGAACGAATCGACGCCACGATTTACGGCCTTCCCAAGGACGATTTCGACGATAAGTCTGCGTTGACGATTTCGGAGCGGTTGCAGTACCGGGCTTCCCGCGCCGAGCGATTCGAACGCCTTAACGAAGAGGTGCCGATGGCGACCTCAGGTCCCTTGCAGTACCCCCATCACCTGCGGCCGGCCCTGGATGTCAACTACGAGCGCACCGGCGAGCGGATGGACTGCACCGTGATCTTGGCTGAAAGCGGTGTCACCCCGCCGGATAATAGAGACATAGGCAGTGGATGGGCCTCGGACCTCAATATCACCACGGCGGACAGCGCGGATCGTGGTGAGGTCGATCTGGTGGTTGACTATGCCAACCCCGGACGGGTGTTGGCATCCTCCTGCCCGTCGGGTTACGGAGGCGAGTACTCCAACCACATCGGCGCGACCTCGGATTGGGGGCAGACTTGGACGAGTTCCCAGGTCGGCAACAACTCCGGCTCGACGTGGGAGTGCGATCCCGTCAGTTACTACCAGAGCAGCACGGGTAACGTCTACCACTCGAAGATCGCGTGCAATAACGGCAATTGCGATTCGACATGGGTCAAGATGCGGGTCTCCGCCGACAACGGTGGTACCTGGTCGGATTGCGCGGGTCGTCCCGGCTCCGATTCCTCGGAGGATCGCCAGTGGCATGTTGCCGACAATACCGAATTCTACGACTCGAACGACGATGGCGTGCCCGAAACCGCCAACGCCTGCTACGGCAATCTCTATGTCACTTGGCACAATACCAACCAACAGAAAGTGGCCCGGTCGACCGACGACTGTGCGACCTGGTCCAGCAGGACAAACCTGACGGGCACCTACCAGGCGATCTCTCCGGACATCAATGTGGCGGCCGACGGGCATGTCTACGCTGTCTGGCAGAATCAAGGAGGGGGCGGGTCGTTCAAGATCGCAGGCTCGGATGACTGCGGTATGACGTGGGACGCTCCCTCGGCACTGATCGTTAAAGACCGACTTGGTGAATGGAAGAACCTTGTTCCCGCCCAGTGCAGTATATATGGTGGTGTTTCCGCTCTGCCCAATGTCGATGTTGATCGGGCGCCGAAATCCCAATTCTACGGGCGCGTTTACATGGCGATGTTTGATTTCAACCAGTCGGGGTGCGGTGATGGTCCAGGTTGTAACGACTGGGACAGCAACTGCAACATCGACATCTGGTTCACCTACTCCGACGACGAGGGCGCCACATGGGTCACGCCGACCAACATCACGGCCGGTGACGGCAACAAAGTCGATCATTTTCTGGGCTACATGCGGGTCGATGAGACCGACGGGTCCATTTACATCGCCTACCATCGTTCGCGGCTCAATCCGACCGAATTGGCCGATCGTCAGAAGACTCACTATTTTGTGCTTCGTTCGATCGATGGCGGCGCCACCTGGCAGGAGTTCCAGGCTTCGTCATTGGAAGGTGACGAGCGGCAGTATGGTGGCAGTTCTTTTGAGCGTGGCCACTATAACCGTATGGATGTGTACGCCGGTGTTTCATGGCCGGTGTGGATCGACCGTCGCGAGGTCCTGGGTGTTCCGGGCGAAGAAGAGATCGTCGTGCGCAAACTCTGTTCGGAGCCCAGCCACTGGACCGAGAGGGCGCCGACGTTTACCGCTCCGGTTGTGACGGCGACAGCAATCGGCTCGAAGAATGTCAGAGTTGAGTGGGATCTCCCCGATATCTACTGGGGTGATGCCGACGAAAATCCCGCCGCCCGGAAATTCCAATTGTGGGTTGACGGCGCCCTCGATCAGGACAATATTTCGGCCACCGACACCACACTGGTCTGGGTAGCGACGGAATGCAGTGCTCAGCACTCGTTTGTCATCCGAGCCATCAACCAGTGTGGTATTTCCAAGGACTACGCCGCCGGAACAGCGACGGCGACCGGATGCTGTGACAACAACCCAATAGTCAACGTCACGCCGGACGGTCCCATGACTTCGTGCGTCGGTACCGCGGTCGGTCTGACCGCCCAAATCAGTGGCGGAGCAGGTCCGTTCGACTATCAGTGGTACCGGGATGGATCGCCCATTTCAGGGGCCGTCAACTCAACGTACTCGGCCTCCGACCTCGGTGTTCATAGTTACAACTGCCGGGTCGAGGGTGATGGCTGCACCGACTATGCGGCTGATCCCAACGATGTCGTCCTGACGTGGATGGACGCACCGGTCTTCGCGGGTCTCGAGACGGTCACCGACGCTGCATCCTCGACGTGTAGCCTTGATCTGACCTGGAGTGCGGCAACCACTGCGTGTCCCGGGCCGATTACCTACTCGGTCTACCGATCGATGACGGCGGGGTTCACACCAGGTGCGCAGAATCTGGTGAGATCCGGCCTCGCGGGGACACAGGTCACAGACTCGAGTGGTCTGATCTCTGGTGCCGAGCACTATTACATCGTCCGAGCCAAGGACGGAACGACCGGCAATGATGATGGAAATCTTGATGAGGTCGTTGGAACGCCGACAGGCCCGGTGACCCTCGGCACATGGACCGACGATGCTGGCGATACCGGGGCGGCACTGCTGGCCCTCGATGCGCCGTGGTCGGTTGATGCGACGGGCGGCAACTTTGGTCCCAAAGTCTATGCGACGGGCACGTATGCCGACAATCTCTGCGTGGGCGCCGTGACGCCGTCGCTCCACCTCGGAAGCAACGCCCAGTT
>JAOZPW010000403.1 GCA_029932545.1 Thermoanaerobaculales bacterium
ACTCTTGAAACCCGGCAACGATAACGATAACGGGCTCGGGCTCGGGACGACACGGGCAGGACCCATGATTTCAAACCTTAGGTGTGAGTGTTCCCTAAGTTAGTGCTTATGGGGCGGACCCCCGTGTCCGCCCGGTCAATGTCGATTAAGACGTTGATCCTGATTAATAATCTGAGCGGGACCGGCATATGTAAGACGGGTGGACACGGGGGTCCACCCCTACAAATTTCCGGGATTGGTCCCAGGTGGGTTCAGCCTCCCGGCCCCGAAGGGGCACATGCAATTCGTTCGACGAATTGCTACAGCTGATCGGCTCGGGTCGAAATCGGTCCCCTATAGTTGTACTCCAGACGAATCTGGGCGACTTCTGGACCGAACGCCTTGTAGGTCTCCTTGACCCGTGTCAGCGCGTTGGACCGCCAATCGACATAAGGGTTGTCGATCTGGACCGGGTCGAGGCAGCCGGCCAGGGCGACCTTCGACGTGGCGCAGAACCGGCTCATCAGGGTCTTGGCCAAATGGCGATCGCCATTTTGCAACTCGTCGACTAAAACGATCGAGCGCTCGATGTCCAGCCCGCGCAACATCGAAGTCGACAGCATTGTCAGCCGGTCCGTCGCCTGGAGATCACTCAAGAAATCGTGTTCGTTGAGAAAACCGATCGACCGCATTGCCTGGAAGAACGGCTCCAGCCACGGGCTCAACTTACTCTCGAAATCACCCGGCAGGAACCCCAATTCGTACTGGCTTGAGGCGTGCTCCGGGCGCAAGAGCATCAACCCGTTGTCATACCCGTAGTCGGGGAAGAGGGGTTCCGACTGGGGCGAGACCCGGTGCTTGCTCGGCTGCCCGACCAGCATGTAGAGCGCCGCCGCAACCAGCATCCGTGTCTTGCCCGAACCCGCAGGGCCATCGACGACCACCAGTTGCACTGTGGGATCGAGCAGGAATTCCATCGCCAAGACCTGGTAGGGATCCCTCGGCGAAAAGCCGAGGATCGGCCTGGGCCTGTATACATCACGCTTGCGGTCCCAGTACTGCCCGTAGCGCAGGTCTTCCAAGAGGCACTCGTGCGGGTTGGCCCGGGTGACCACAACGTCATCGCCATAGCGAAGAATGACACCGAGATTCCATGGGACCTCTCGATCTTCGAGTCCCGGAACCAGGCCGAAATCCAGCCGGCGCTCGCCGGGAACCCCACTGGAGGCAAAGGCCTCGAGAGCCTGCTTATCCACCTCATGTTCTTCGACGCCCTTGAAGACCTGTTCGACCCGCTCCAACGTGACCTTGCCGTAGCGGAGGTTCTCGGCAGAGACATCGACTGCGTCGCATTTAAGCAGCAGATTGGAATCCTCGGAGATGACGACGACCTCGTGCAAATCCGACAGCCCGAGCGCCACCTGGTCACCGAGACAGCGAGCCCCGGCGAGGATGGTGTTGTCCCCTGTTTCTTTGTCGTAGGGAGATCTGGCCGTGACGTCAGGTTCCCAGGCCAGGAGTCCACCGTCCGGAGTGGGCTCGAAGTCCTCCGGCCCAGCCTCGCCACTCAACAGCCGTTCAATGCCCTGGTGAATCGTTCCGGAATTTCGGAATTCCAGGAGCTTGCGCATCACCTGCCGGGCTGCATGGCGGACACCCTCAGACTTGGAACGCGAGGCCTGAAGCCCGCCCAGCTCCTCGACCACCTGATGCATCAGTACGACAATGTTGCCGTCAGAGAGCAAACGATCGAGACCGTCGGGGTTTTCGATCAGGGCCGACGTGTCGGGAACATAGAGGGTCCCGGACAGGGAAAAATCCGGCGTGTCCTCAGGTTCCGAACGCCGGGTCGCCGAATCAAGAGACGATGATGAAAAACTGTCAAATTCCGGCTGAGCCTCGAATCGCATGGCACTCCTCGGTGTTGAGCCCGCATCATCCACCAGCCTTCGGCTGCAGGGCGAAATGCACAACCCCTCTCGGCGTTTTCTCGATTCGCTCGTTCAACGTACCTGAAGTACGCCTTCGCTCGCTCATCTTGCGAGAACACCGAGATGCATCGCACCTTCCATCCTTCACTTCGAACCCTGGCGAATAATGGGGGCCACGTGAATCTTGGCCCGCCGTCCTGAAAGGACAACGTGACGGCGAAAGAACCACTCGGCAGGGGCCGGCTCCATCACTTCTCAATCTGGTCCCGGTCCTTCGTTGCGGTACTCACCTCTCCAGTGTACACTGAAAGGTTCTTTTTGCAATTCGTCGGTTGCAATTCGTCGAACGAATTGCATGAGGGAGAGGTCCAGGCTTCGCCTGAAGCTCCGGCCGCGCTACCCTCGGATGGTGGAACAGGCAACTCCCATCCTGATACTCAACGGCGATCTTCGGTGGGCCGAAGACCTGGCCCGTTTGGCCCGCAAGGCCCCTCTCGTGCTGGCCGCTGACGGTGGCGCCAACGCACTGGCCCGGATCGGAGTACGACCTGATGCGGTCATCGGCGATTTGGATTCAATCGATGCCGGTACCAGGAGTTGGATCGGCGAAGAGCGCATGGTCTTCCGACCTGACCAGGGTTCTACCGACTTTGAGAAGGCCCTGACCTTCGCCTTCGAAGATTCAAATATCGATCGGTTGACGGTTCTGGGCGCCCTGGGCGGCCGTCTGGACCACACCATCGGAAATCTCGGCGTTCTGGCCCGCGAGGCCCGCGGCCCTGGGCTGATATTCCTTTCAGACCAGGAGCAGGTTCTCGCGACCGCAACCGAGGTCAATCTCGACGCCAACCCCGGGGAAACCTGGTCTTTCTGGACCCTTGATCCCGGCGTACGGGTCACGCTTGAGGGC